>NZ_JBBNAM010000296.1:0-20264 GCF_037994425.1 Phyllobacterium sp. | reverse complement strand
GGCGGCGGTGGCGGCGGCGGTGGCGGAGACACCGTGTTCCGCAGGAACCAGTCATCATCAGTGTCGGCTGAAGCGGTCACGCCACTACGGAACAAAAGGTATTCATAGGGACCGGCAGCAACAATTCCCCCCAATGCGAACGCGTCAGTGGTAGTGGTAGCACCACTGGTTGCGTCGACGACGAGAATGCCGTTGCCGGCCGTCAGGGCGCCGGGCCCGTCTACATTCGTGATCAGGATATTTGTGGCGCCACTGCCTTGGCCGCTCTCAATAATCAAGCGGTCGGACGGCGAACCATCGGTATCAAGGTAAGTATGCAGCAGGAGCTGACCACCCTGGCCGATATAATTGCCATGGATCGTGAACGTGTCGTGCAATGACGTTCCCGAACCCGGAATGTCATTGGTCATGTCGATGGCGCCGGCATTGTTTACCGTCACCAATTGCGACGCATTGTACGGCACGATGCCATAGCCATAAGAATTGCCAGCCCCGATTGAACTGGTCGAATCAATCGAAAGTGTCCCAGTTCCGGTAGCGGAGTCGCCCAGGGTCAGAACACCCGTCGTGTAGATGAAGTTCATCCGCGACTGGTTTATAAGGCTGATGTCCTCCCAGTTGACGAGATTAGAAGGATGGTCGCCGGCACCAGAACCGTCGTCATTTGTTGTACGTTCCCAGACGAGTCTGTCTGTTCCTGGGCCGCCGTCGACTATTTTTCCGGCGGTGAGGTTTGCCTGTGTCAGAAAGCCAAATTGTGCAAGATCGTTGCCGCTGCCCAACTGAACGGTTGCCGCTACGTTCCCCACAAGCCAGGTAAATTGGTCGTCACCCGCGCCCATGTCGACGGTGGTCTGAACAGTCCCTGCAATCAACCCGAGAATGTCGTTGCCATCACCCAAACTGATCGAACCGGCAAAAAAGCCGTTATTAAGGACCGTGTCGTTCGAAGTACCCGTACTGGTAACGCCGTTCTGAACGTCCCCGTCATTGAAATTTACGATGAGGTTGGTCCCTACACCACCGAGAAAGATGGTCCCATCAATCAGTCCATGATTATCAAGCCTGAAACTGTCATTGTCGGTGGCGCGAAGGCTATTGGTCAGCGTGCCGTAATTGGTCAACGTGCTCGTGCCCGGCCCGGTGATCGAGACGTCGGCGTTGAAGGCCGCAGTGGAATCAGCATTGACCGTAACCGACGCCCCGGTGGAGGTAAAACCGCCATTGATTTGTCCTGTGCATTCAAACGTTCCGGAGCCGGAAGGCGTCTCCACGCAATCGGCATAAGCCCGCACATTGGCCAAGCAAACAAGCGCGATCGAAGCCACTGATTGAAGAAGCAATTTACGTAAGATATCTCGGCTTGGTCGGACTTGCCTTAAAGCGCTCGCATCTGGCCAGTTAGCAGTAGGTGAGCCTGCATGATGAGGTTTCCTTCCAGCACCCCGTAAACAGACAAGCGCGCGTTCGTACGACTGGCGAATCATGATCACCTCACACCTTTGCTAACAGCAAGTTAGAGTAAAACGGTTCGCGGTTGTCAACGATGGGAAAGACATATCAATAAGTTATGAGCCTTGGTGTGTTGTTCGCGCAACATCATGCTTGTCGACGATTACCAACACAGTAATTCCCTATTGTGATTTTACTCAGTCTTGCCATTTTAGTCTGCCAGCGGGCGCATACCTCAAGAGAGACTTGCGCGTGGAAGACAAATAGATGAAGACAAACTTACAAAGCCTGAGCACCACACGCTTGTCGAGTAAATAAGCACGTGGGCGAGCAGCCTGGTTTTATGCCGGCATCGTGAACGAGGAACGCGCGATCATGGGTAGTCCAAGTTGGTTTTCCACGATGCCGAACAAAACAGCAGGGAGGCGCAGTGACCTCCCTGCAACATGGCAAGACCTACTGGGGTCTGAGAGCCTCCAAGTCGTTGAGCCGTTTAAGCGCGTCTTGCTGGCGAAGCAGCCCGTAGTTGATGCCGCTTGCATTGAGTGAGCTACCCTCCTGATAGGGGAACTGGTTGAAATCAGAGAAGAACTCTTTGATCTTCCCCTGGACCGGCACAAGCAGCCACATATTTCGGGCCAGGAATTCGAGCGCTCCACCGCCATCCTCCATGCCTCGCTCGTAGGGATCCATCCGCAGGTTCGCGATCAGAGCCCAGCTTGGTACTTCTCTGGTGGCGGTGGCGATGTTGCCGTGGCTCGCGATCGCAAAGCTCAGCTTCCAGTCGTTCCACCGTATGGCGTTGAGATTGCCACCCTGATCGAAATAGTACACTGCGTCGCGCGGGCCGGTTTGTGCGTCCCCCTTCAGCAGCGGCAAGAGATCATACCCGTCAAGGTGCACCTTGAAGTCCTTGGAACCAGATTTGAAACCGGTCTTCATCTGCTCCTTGAGATCGGGGATGCCGGCGGCGCTGGCAAACGTCGGCATCCAATCCATAAGCGTAACAATGTCGTTAACCTCCGTCCCAGGTTTAACGACCCCTGGCCAGCGGACCATCATGGGAATGCGGAAACCACCTTCCCACGTCGTGCCCTTTTCGCCATGGAACATGGTTTGGGCACCATCCGGCCAAAGCGCGAGTTCAGCGCCATTATCGGTCGTGTAGAGAACGATTGTATCCTCGGCGATTCCGAGCGCATCCAGTTGGTCGAGAAGCTGTCCGACGTGACCATCGTGTTCAACCATACCGTCAGCGTGGATGCCCTTGCCTGTTTTCCCCATTGAGTCGGCCTTCAAATGCGTGAAGACGTGCATGCGCGTCGCATTGAACCAGACGAAAAATGGTTTATCGGCCTTGTGCTGGCGGTCGATGAAATCCTTGGCCGCCGCGAGGAATTCCTCGTCGATCGTCTCCATGCGCTTGGTATTGAGCGCGCCTGTGTCTTCAATTTTACCATCCGCGCTTGACTTAATGACGCCGCGCGGGCCGAACTGTTTGCGAAATGCCGGATCCTTGGGGTAAAAATATCCTTCTGGCTCTTCCTCTGCATTGAGATGATAGAGGTTGCCGAAGAATTCATCGAAGCCATGGTTTGTCGGCAGATGCTGATCCTGATCGCCAAGATGGTTCTTTCCGAACTGGCCCGTGGCGTATCCCTTGCTCTTCATCACGTCGGCGATGGTCGGCATCCAGTCCTGGATCCCGTGCGGATCCCCGGGCATCCCGATGGTCAACAGCCCGGTGCGGAAGGGTTCCTGGCCCAGGATGAACGAGGCTCGCCCTGCCGTGCAGCTCTGCTGACCGTAGGAATCCGTGAAAATCGCCCCTTCTTTCGCGATACGGTCGATATTGGGCGTACGATATCCCATCAAACCCCTTGTATAGGCGCTGATTTGTGGAATTCCGATGTCGTCGCCGAAAATGACGAGGATATTTGGTTGTTTGCCCGATGCGGCTGATCCAGGTTGCGGAGCTTGTTGTGTCTGGGCCCTTGCGCGATCTTTAGCTGTGCTTGCGATCGCAGTGATGGCAAGCGAACTACCGGCAAGCAGGAGACTCCGGCGACTAACCGAAGTCTGAACTTCATCCGGCGTTCCAATTTCAATATCTTTCATCGGGTGAACCTCCTCAATGATGACAATGCATTGGAAGTCAGCGCGAACGTTGGCACACGTACAAGTTATGTTACGGTAAACTTGAGCGTAAAGTTTGGTTGGGATGGCGGTATCGCACCCGCGTTGAAAAGAAAGGCGACGAGTGAACGACAGCGATGAGAAAGAGGCCCACCGTAAGGCCGTGAATGCAAAAAAGATGCGTCGATGGCGCAAGAATAACCCGCCTTCAGCCGAAACTAGAGCAAAAGAAGCCGAGCGAGTTCGACAATGGAGGAAGGCCAACCCCGAGAAAAGACGAGCGCAGTACCGGGCTTGGTATGCAAAAGAACGACAACGTATCAATCAAAAGACGGACGAACTTCATGACGATTGAGAAGCCTCGCAAGCCAGCAGGACACAACGATCGATTGAACGACTGCTAGAAAGCGACCCTGGCTGCTGGGGCTGATCCTTGAGGACTGTAGCTTCATGATCGACTCGACCTGTGTCCGTGTTCACCAGCACGCGACCACGGGGAAAAAAGGCGATGGAGACGACGGCGGCATGACGTTCCCGCGGCGGGCTCACCAGCAAGATCCACGCACTCGTCGACGCGGAAGGCCGCCCCGTCACCCTCCGCCTGACAGGAGGTTAGGTTGCTGATTGCACAAAAGCGGTCGGCTTGTCTCTTTCACCGAACCAAAAGGAGCTTCCCGGTGGTGGCGCGGCTTTCCATGTCTGCATGGGCACGCCGAGCGTCGGCAAGCGGGTAGGTGCCTCCAATTGTTATCTTCAGTAATCCTTCTTCGATCCAGCCAAAAAGCTGACGTGTGCGGGCGCGAAAGAGTTCGGGGGTGTGGATGTGGTCAAAGAAGACTGCATAACCAATCTTGACGCTTTTCGGCAGGCTCATAATGTCGAGCGGCCCAGGGCCCCCGAGCACCGGTCCGTACCAGCACAAGGTGCCGCAACGCCGAAGAGCGTCAAGCGATCCCTTGAATGTCTTTGGGCCCGAGCCGTCATAGACGACGTTCACACCTTCGCCACCGGTAAGGTTAAGGACCTCTTCGGCAAACTGCCCTTCGGCATCGACAATGACATGTTCAGCGCCAGCCTGTTTGGCGATCGCCACCTTTTCCTTGGAGGAGACACGCCCGATCGCGCGGCCGCCTCTCAGCCGGATAATCTGCGTCAGTAAAAGCCCGAGGCCACCGGCAGCCGCGTGGACGAGGGCGATGTCACCCGGCTGCACAGGATAGAAATCGGTAGCGAAGTGACTGGCAGTCAGGCCCTGCATCATTATGGATGCGGCCGTCCAATCGTCGACGGCGTCGGGAATTTTAACAAGGGAATCCGCTAGAATGGAATGCCGCTCTGCATAGCTTCCCGGTGCGTAGACCCACGCTACCCGATCACCGACTGCAAGGTCACCGACGCCAGCGCCAACGGAAATAACGCGCCCGGCGCCTTCAACGCCGAGTACTTTCGGATTCGGCATTTCAGTCCAGGCCATGCCTTGGCGCACACCAATGTCCATGAAGTTTACACCTGCGGCGGCGACCTCCACGACCGCATGTCCCGGCGTCACAACAGGATCCGGACGATCGACGAAATCCAATACGTCGGTGCCGCCGACTTTTTTCATTACTACGGCTTTCATGTGCTCTCCGTTTCTTGACTGATTGTTCCAAAAAAGACCAAAATTTTTATCTTACTTGATCGCCCGAAGCGCGATCTGGCCGAGGGATTTCAGCTGCTTAGGACTTGCGCCGCTTCGGGCGGCAATGCGGATGCCCGCGATGTTAGCAAAGAGGAAATCCGCTAACGCCACAGAAGACAAAGTCGTGCACACGTCGCCTGCGGCTTGCGCCTCTTCTAGGCGTTTGCGCGCGGCTTCTTTAAGACGCCAGTCGCCGCTTTGATGAAGGTGCGTGAGTTCTGGCCGGCTTTGGCCGAATTCGCAAATCGAATTAATGCCAAGGCAGGCCTGCCCGGCCGTTTCCACCACGCGTTCCATCATCGCCCGGATACTCTCCAGCGCACGTGGTTCCTTACGCAGCATTGCGAGATGGGCCTTGGTTTCTTCGGTTGAGTAACGTTCGACCGCGAGGCAATAGAGCTTCCACTTGTCGCCGAAGGTGTCATAAAGACTCTGCCTCCCAATCTTCATCGCGGACACGAGCATCTCAGTCGACGTGCCCTCGAAGCCGTGCTCGCGAAACACGCCGATTGCAAGGTCCAGCGCCTGTGTCTTATCGAATTCCTTAGTCCGTGCCATGTGCGGTTAATAGTAATATTGGAACGATCTGTCAATAATACCCACTGACGTTTTGAAGGAGCAGCCAGAATGTGGTCGACGTCAAGGCCAATGGACTTACTGCAACGTGTTGTGAAACTGCACAATGGCCCGCTGTAACTAGTAGCCATCTACAAGAGGCGCGTAAGAGCGTTTGTACAGTGCGGTCCCAACATGACGCAGCAGGAAATTTCGAACGATATCAGGGGCCCCTCGCAGTCTGTCGCGCGCATGACACTGATGCTGGACCCATTCAACCCGCGCTTTCCTTCGCCGATAATATGCGTCAAGAGCACCGTCGATTGGGCTGACGGTCGCAAGGCTGCCAGCGAGCGCAATCGCGTCTTCGACTGCCACGGCCGCACCCTGGGCCATGCTCGGCGAGCTGGCATGTGCAGCATCTCCCACCAAAACAAGACGATCAGCAATGAAGCGGTCGGCAGGAACCTCCTCCAGTTTCGCGCGATGTATTACCACTTGGTCGGTCAGACTTGCAATTATTGGCCCGAGCGGATCACCGAAGTCCGCAAACAGCTTCTTGAGAACGGCGACTGAACCGTCGCCGAACTCACTGGCCGAGCAATCCGCGTATACGTAAAGATCAGAAGCGCTTAATGGTATCGCCAAGGCGGTGCGTTTTTTCCCCAGCATGGCAGTCCAAGAATCGAGTTTATCCAGATTTCCCACTACCATCCGCCAACAGCATAAACCCAAAGACCTCGGCGAAGTCGCGATAAAGGAACCCTCTCGCAGGAGCGAGCGAATACCATCGGCTCCGATTACCAGATCATACTCCGAGATTCTTCCGTCTTCGAATTGCACTGTCCGGACGTTGCCACGCACCTCCACACTCATCACCGACTTTCCATAGCTCACCTCGGTTTCGCGTAGCGACGCCAGTAGAACATCGAGGAGCGTACGGCGGGGAAGAGCGAGACAAGGACCACAGCTTTCCCAGAAAGGTTCGGTTGCAACAGCGTTGAGGACTTCTCCGCTTGAAGATAGGATACGTTGCGCCCGAATTGCAAAGGCATGCCTTTCAACTTGTTTCAGTACTCCGAGATCGGCTAACGCACGGCTTGCGTTTCCAAGGAGGAATATTCCCTGGCCCGATGTCGGAGGCGCGGCGGAGCGTTCGACAACATCCGCCCTGAGGCCGTTCAATTCTAACGCCTTGGCGGCCGCCAGTCCGGCAATCCCGGCCCCAACGATTAGTATTCTCATGATGCGGTCCCGTATCTATTTCAGCCGGAGCGAACTCAAGTCGCAGCGCTGCCGGTTAAGAACTGATCATCTCACGCAGGCTTCAACGTATGCGCCACGGTTTCAATAATAGCGGCCTTGTTGCAAAGGAGTGGGAAATACCATTGACGTCTTCACACACCCAAGAGCATGGCCGTTGATCATCTGCGCTGCGGAGTTACTTTTGTTAGGATTGCGCCAAGTTCTGGCGTCCATCCTGGCGGCATGTCGGAATGGAAGTTGGATTAGGGGAAAGCACAAATTTCAATCCGAGCGTTGCTTTTCACACAGCACCACCTTCATCGAGTTCTCAGGCCCATTTCCTTAAAATGAGCTTTGCGCTTGTAGGACTTGCCAGTCATTTTTGCGCCGCTGCACTCTCTATCAGCCGGGCAACCGGTTCAGGGTGCGAGACCATCACCACATGCGAGGCACCTTTGACCACGACAGTCTGACGCGCGTGCGCGCGCTCGGCCATGAATGCGAGGGCCGGCGGTGGAATATTCTTGTCCTTGTCACCGTAGACGAACCACGACGAAATATGTTTCCAGGCTGGATCGCCTGCCGCCTCGTTCAGGGCAGATTCAGTAACTGGGCGCTGTGTTACCGCCATCAGCCTGGCATCGGCCCCAAGGACGTCGGCCGCGAACTGATCGTGGAATTTGTGCTGCTGAATATAGAGATCGGTGCCACCGCCGGAAAGCTTGACGGGCGGCGCGAGCGTCGGGCCTAAGGTGCTCCCGGGAAACTTGCCTGACAGTCCGACGGCGGTTTCGCCCGCTTCCGGGGCAAACGCGCTGACATAGACCAGAGCTTTCACGTTGTCACGGCCGTTTGCAGCTGAGCTGACGACGCTGCCACCATAGGAATGGCCGACCAGAACGACAGGTGATTTTATAGAGGATACGATGTTGCCGATGTACTGCGCATCGCTCGCGACACCGCGCAGAGGATTGGCGGCTGCCACGATCGGATAGCCATCTTTCTGAAGGATTTTGATGACCCGGTTCCAGCTCGACGCATCGGCGAATGCTCCATGCACAAGGACGATAGTGGGTTTGTCAGTCTGCTGTGCATGGGCCTGTAAACCGCTCGACAGGATGCCCGCCATCACGATTGCTGCCAATAATTTGTTCATCCGGATTTTCCTTTCTGAGATTTCCTGAGCCGTTTGCGTTTGCGGGGGTCAGATTGCCGATAATTCAGCCTCCACTTTGCGGATAGTCGGTGGATAAGCTTAGGATCCGCCAGCGTTCGATCTCTTCCAGTTTCGCACGATCAGCCTGCTCGATGGCAGCCACGGCATCGCTTCCAAGCGGCAGCCGCAACGGTGGTTTATCCATTGCCGCGACCTCAAGTATGACTTGAGCGGCGCGCGCGGGATCGCCCGGCTGGCGTCCGTTTAATTGACGCTGCATACGCGCAGCACGGCCGACGACCGCGTCGTATTCGGGTCGCCCTTCGCTCAGCTCGGTCGAAGCTCCGGCAAAATCGGTGCGGAAACCTCCGGGTTCAATAATCGTAACCTTGACGCCGATGAGTGCCATCTCCCGGGCGAGCACTTCGGAGAAGCCTTCAACACCCCATTTGGCTGCGGAGTAAGGGGATCGGCCGGGGGCACCAATCCGGCCACCCACCGAGGAGAATTGGATGATATGGCCGCCCCGCTGTTGTCGCATTAAAGGAATGGCAGCCTTAGTAACGACAATGGTTCCGAACAGGTTTGTTTCGATCTGCCTGCGAAAGTCATCAAGCTCGGTATCTTCGACAGAATTGATGTTGCCGTAGCCGGCGTTATTCACAAGAACATCGATCCCGCCGAAGTTATCGCTGGCTACGCGAATGGCCTCGGCCGCGGCGACTGGGTCTGTTACATCGAGCGCGACAGTTCGAACGGCATTTCCATAGCGCTCCTCAAGGTCAGCCAGCAGTGCGGGTTCACGCGCGCTGGCGACGACGCGATGACCCGCGTGTAGCACGGCTTCTGCCAGGGCCCGGCCTATACCGCGCGAACTGCCGGTTATGAACCACCGTTGCGACATCGATCCTTCTCCTCAAACAAAGCTTCGCCTGACTAAGGTGCCAACCGCGTAAAGACGAAGTCGTGATCTTTAACGCGGGCCTCATGGCAGGCGAAGCACGTTTCATGCTGGGCTTCATCGGCAGGTTTGCCGTTGACGAACCGCCCAAATCCCCAGCCTCCTGTGGCCCCGTACTTACTGGCGTCCTTGACCATGACCTGGACAGTCGTCGCAGCGCCGGGAATGGAGGCGGATTCAAATTCGGGTGATTGAACCTGCTTCCAGGCAAGTTTCGTCAGGATGGTCCCGTCGGGGAAGGGAAGTTTGCCCTCTCGGTACGCGTTCACCGCAACCGCGTTTCCGAGGACTGCCCGAAGCTCATTGAGAGGTTCGCCTTCCTGAGCGGGAGCAATCAGCTCCCATTGCCGATAGCCTTCTGGGATAGTGACGCCGTAAATTGGCGATTCGGCCCGTGCGTTCCAATTGCTTTGTGCCGCCGACGCCAACGCGACAATTCCTGATCCCATCGCAATGGCAAAAAACGCGAGATGACTGGCTCTCATTGGAGGACTCCTCAATACCCGTCGACGTCGACGATAGCTTCGGCGAAAGCCTGAGGCGCTTCTTGAGGCAGATTGTGGCCTATTCCGCCCTTTATTACGCGGTGTTCATACTTGCCGGAAAACTTCTTCGAATAGGCGCTGGCGTCGGGGTGCGGAGCCCCGTTGGCGTCACCTTCAAGGGTTATAGTGGGCACCGTGATGCTTGGGCCCTCGGCCAGACGCTTTTCAAGATCGTCGTACTTGGCCTCTCCTTCAGCAAGGCCAAGCCGCCAGCGATAATTGTGAATCACGATGGCGACATGATCCGGATTGTCAAAGGCCGAACCACTGCGGTCAAAGAGAGAATCGTCGAATTTCCACTGCGGAGAGGCGAGCCGCCAGATGAGCTTGGCAAAATCGTGGGTGTATTTCTCGTAACCCACCCTGCCGCGCTCAGTGGCAAAGTAGAACTGATACCACCATGCGAGCTCGGCTTCGGGGGACAGTGGCATCTTGTTGGCTTCCTGGCTTCCAATGAGATATCCGCTGACGGAGACCATTGCTCTGCAGCGCTCCGGCCAAAGCGCAGCCACGATGTTGGCCGTCCGTGCACCCCAATCATAGCCGCCGATCACTGCCTCTTTAACCGCGAGAGCATCCATCAGCGCAATGACATCGGCCGCGATTACCGCTTGCTGGCCGTTCCGGACCGATTCGGCCGATAGAAAGTGTGTCGTACCATGACCCCGCAAGTAGGGGATGATCACCCGGTACCCGGCCGATGCCAGGATCGGGGCGACATCGACGTAGCTGTGGATATCGTATGGCCAGCCGTGCAGAAGAATGACCGGAGTTCCGTCGGCGGGACCGTCCTCGGCGTACCCTACGTTCAAATCGCCGGCCTCGATCTGCTTTAGCGAGCGGAAAGATGTGTGCGTCGTGGGCCCGGACGTCGGCAGCTTTGGTGTAATCTCGGTCTGGGCGTTTGCAGTCCCGTTCATGGCGAGTTCGGCTACGGCAAAAGCTGCGGCCGCTGTTCCAAAAAAGCGGCGGCGATGATGATTGATTTCTTCAGGTTTTGTGTTGTCATCCATAGTTGGAGCTCCTTCGAAACGGTTGGTAGCCGGCCGTCAGACCAGATTGACGGCGACATCGATGTTGCCGCGCGTCGCTTTGGAATACGGACATGTCTGATGTGCGGCCTCCAGCAAAACGCGGGCGACTTCGGCTTCTATGCCGGGCAGGGCGATAGAGAGGCGAGCGCGCAGGAAATACGCGCCATCGGCGATATTCAAATCCACTTCGGCGTCGATCGCCATGTCTGCCGGAACTGCGATCTTCATCCGTTTCGCTTCAATCTGGATTGCCGCCTCGAAGCACGCCGACCAGCCGGCGGCAAACAGCTGCTCGGGATTGGTACCGCTGCCTGGACCGCCGGGCACCGAAAGCCTGATATCCAGCCGGCCATCAGAACTGCGCGACCTGCCATTTTCTCGTGCACCCGTAGTACGCACCCTGGCAGTATAGAGCACCGTCTCATGCTGGTTCATTTTAGCTCCTTGAAGGCCTGGACTATCAACGCAGAGACCGGAATGCGTTCCGCACCTCGCTAGTGAAGAGCTGTGGTTGCTCCCACGCGGCGAAGTGACCTCCGTCTTCGGCCTCATTGAAATAAATCAAGTTGTGATAACAACGCTCTGCCCAAGTCCGCGGCGCACAGTAAATCTCACCGGGGAAAACGCTCACCGCCACGGGCATCTTTGCAACCTCGACGGCATTGAAATTGTTGGAATGATCTTCCCAATAGATTTGCGCGGCCGAGGCCCCGCTGCCCGTCAGCCAATAAAGCGAGATGTCATCGAGCATTTCGTCGCGAGTTAGGACCTTCTCCGGGTGGCCGTCGCTGTATGTCCAGGTCGCGAATTTCTCGTAAATCCACGCGGCGAGGCCGACGGGCGAATCGACGAGTGAATAGCCGATTGTCTGCGGCCGCGTTACCATCATGGCCGCATAGCCGGAGCTGTCCTTGTAGAAGGTATCAAGCGCCTTGAACGCCGCTTTTTCCATTTCGGTCAGATGATCCGGAGCCGGTCCGCCTGCAGTAAGGATGGACGCAATCTCTTTTGGCACGGTCCCCGGCATATTGACGTGAATACCAATCAGGCCCGGTACATTCTGCAGCGCCATGCGGTGCGAGATGACGGAGCCGCAGTCTCCGCCTTGTGATACGTAACGGTCATATCCCAGTCGTTGCATAAGGGTGGCCCATGCCCGTCCGATATGATCTGAGCCCCAACCTGTCACAGTCGGTTTTCCGGAGAAGCCGAAGCCAGGGATCGAGGGCACGACGAGATGAAACGCGTCGTCGGCGCTGCCGCCGTATGCGGTGGGATCGGTGAGAGGTCCGATGACCTTCATGAACTCCAGGATCGATCCGGGCCAGCCGTGCGTCATGATCATCGGCAGGGCGTGTTCATGGGGAGAGCGGACGTGAATGAAGTGAATGTCGAGGCCATCGATTTCCGTCACGAACATGGGAAGGGCATTAAGCTTCACCTCGACCTTCCGCCAGTCGTAATCCGTTGCCCAGTAGCTCAGCAGCTCCTGGAGTTCGACCAGTTGGACGCCTTGGGATTGGTCAGCGACTGTCTCTCGACCGGGCAGGCGCGCCATCGCCAGACGCTGACGAAGATCGGCAAGCGCCTGGTCAGAAACGTCCACTCGGAAGGGACGGATAGCATCGCTTTCGACCGATGCGCGCGCGCTCCCAGGAAGCATGCTTAAGGCGCCGACGGCTGCTGAGCCGATTAAAAAATGACGCCGGGTCGGCAATAGCGATGTCACAGGCATGACGATACTCCTCGAAAAGCAACTTTGTCAGAACATTTAGGTTGAGGCAGCGGGCGACGCTCGTTATGCGCTGTTAGGTTCTGTTAGCTGCTGCGAGTGGCAGCATTCCCGGACCACGCCAAATTCCGACGCTCTGGCGCGGACTGAGGTTAATCGACGAGCGACGAGGATCGGCTGCGAGGAATAAAATGAGATTGGATACGGCCAGGAATGGGCACGTCCTCATATTTGGTCCTTTTGCTTTGTCCACGGAAAAGCGTCTGCTTACCAAAGAGGGCGTTCCCGTCGAGCTTGGCGCGCGTGCTCTTGATATCCTGATCGCTTTGACTTCGCAGCCCAACCAAGTCATCAACAAAAGGGACCTGTTGGCCCGCGCATGGCCTGATGTCACCGTGGAGGAGACCAGCCTCCGGTTTCATATTGCTAACCTGCGCAACGCACTGGGCGATGGAAAGGGGGGCGTCCGATACATCGCAACCTTGACAGGACGCGGCTACTGTTTCGTCGCGCCTGTTTCGCGTTCAAGCGACCAGAACGTGGTACAGGGTGAAAGTTCCGCTGATCTCGCTCATGCCAACCTGCCAGGCCGATTGAACCGAATGGTAGGACGAGACGATGAGCTGAATGATGTTGGAGCTGAACTGCTCGCAACGCGTTTTGTCACAATAGTAGGCCCCGGCGGCGTCGGCAAAACCACCGTTGCGGTAGCTTTGGCACACCAGCTCGCCGGAGCTTTCGCGGATTCGGTCCACTTCATCGATCTTGGCGCGCTTCGCGATCCGAACCTGGTGGCGATCAACACAGCCTCGTTGATCGGGATATCGGTTGATTCTGATGACGCTCTTCCCGGTTTGATTGCTTATCTCGCAGGCAAGCGAGCTCTCCTCATTTTTGATACCTGCGAACATGTCATAGACGCAGCAGCGGAATTGGCCTCCCGCATCTACACGGCTGCGCCGCAGGTCCACATTTTGGCAACCAGTCGCGAAGCTTTGAGAGTGGAAGGAGAGCATGTTCACAAATTGATGACCCTTGCCTGTCCACCGGATGATGCGCAGCTTACCCCGGGGGGCGCCGAAACGTTCGCTGCGATCCAGTTGTTCGTGGAACGGGCCAATTCCACCGGCGCGGCCCTCGATCTTCGTGACGCAGAGGCAGCGATGGTCGCGAGCATCTGTCGAAAGCTCGATGGAATGCCGCTGGCTATTGAATTGGCGGCAGCACGGGTGGGCGGCCTTGGTCTCGAAAGAACGGCCGCGCTTCTCGACCATCGTCTGACATTATCCTGGCCGGGGCAGCGGACCGCCCCTCAACGCCAGCAGACATTGCAGGCCACGATGGATTGGAGCTACCAGCTTCTCTCCCCTATGGAACGCACTGTGTTTCACCGCCTCGCCGTGTTCGTGGGGCACTTTACCATCGAGGCCGCGTTGGCGGTCGTGACAAGTCCGACAGTCGATTCCACGCTCGTCTTCGGCATTATCGACAGCCTTGTTGCCAAGTCGATGGTCGCGACCATCCCGGTTGGAGCTGCCATGCGCTATCGGCTCCTCGACACGACGCGTGCGTATGCAGTCACAGCGACCTCTGATGAGACAGAACGGTCCGACCTGGCGGCACGCCACGCGACCTATTACCTCGGGTGGCTGGAAGAAACCGGGGCCGAGTGGCCGACCTTGGCGAGCGCCGCACAGCGGGCGCTGCACCTGGCAGGTCTCGCCAATGTGCGGGCAGCTCTGGAGTCGTGCTTTAGCGGCGGCGACATCGAAATCGGTGTACGACTTGCGGTGGCGGCCGCCCCGGTTTTTCTGTCAATGTCCTTGTTGACTGAATGTCATCGCTGGTCGGAGCGGGCGCTTCTGGCCTTCGATCGTGGTGTCGGCCACGAACGAGACAAGATGCACCTTCATGCGGCGTTGGGGGTATCCCTGATGTTCACCCGCGGAGGAAAGGACGCGGCGCGCGTTGCCCTGAAACGCAGCTTCGCAATCGCCGAAGAGTGTGGCGCGCCGCTTGATCAGCTCCAGGTGCTGGGTCCGCTCCAAATGTTCCACCTGCGCACTGGAGAATTTAAAGCCGCATTGAACTATGCGAAACGCTGCTCGACCGTGGCCGGAGCACTTCAAGACACGGTGTCCGGGACCTTGGCTCATTCCCTGATGGGGATCTCGCTTCACCTTGGCGGACAGCTTGATGCGGCACGCGCAGAGCTGGAGGCCGCATTGCAGCCAGGACCGCGCTTTTCGCGCACCACAATCTATCTCGGTTTTGATTGCAGAATCCTCGCAGGTGCTATCGTTGCAAGGAACCTGTGGCTGCAAGGCTTTGCCGACCAGGCCGCGGAGCGGGTCCGCCTCACCATTGAGGAAGCCGTGAATAAAGACCATCCGCTGACGCTCTCCATCGCTTTAGTTTGGGCTGCCTCGCTGATGTTGTGGACGGGTAACCTTGAGGGAGCAGACCAATACACCGATTGGCTCTTATCTCGTGCTGAACCTCACTCCCTCGGACCATACTTGGCGGTTGCTCGCGGATTCAAAGGCGAACTGGCAATTCGCCATGGCCACGCAACATCAGGTGTCGAAAGCCTCAAGGCGGCGTTGGAGGAACTGCACGCAGCGCCGTATGAACTTCTCACTACCCCCCTCAATATTGCCCTTGTTCAAGGGCTGGCCGCCACGAACCGATTTGCCGAAGCGGTTTCGCTGATCCAAACGACGATCGAACTGGTCGAGTCGCGAGGAGATCTTTGCTACATGCCTGAGTTGTTGCGCGTAAAGGGAAATCTTTTTCTTACACGCCCGCAGTCCAGTGCTGAAGAAGCGGAACTCTGTTTCCGGTCCTCCCTTGAACTCAGCCAACGCCAAAACGCGTTTGCATGGGAACTACGCGCCACAACTGAACTAGCTCGGCTGTTCGCTGGCCGTGGTGAAACGGATCGCGCGCACGCCTTGCTGGGGCCGTTATGCAGCCAGCTGGTTGAAGGCCTTGGCACCGTTGACGTTCGAGCGGCCATCGATCTCTTAGCTACGCTGCGATCTACGTAATCCAATGTTCGTCTGTGCGGGCCAAAATACCGTACTCGCACGGGCGACCACCTGCTATTCAAGGTGGATGCGGCCTGAATCCTACCGCACGGGGAATCTGTCAATCCGGATATTGCCCCGTTCCGGGCGAGATTGATTTGTCCGGGATATCATGGGCTCATCTCTATGTTAATACGTACGCAAATTTCGGTCTTCCGCAGGGCATAGTCGACGGGATTGCCCACTTTTAGCTTCATGATGTCGTCGATCTCGCGCTGTCGGCCATTCCAGCCGACGATCCAATTTCCTTCAAAATTCGCGTCAGCGGCAAATGCCTTTCGTGCGCGTTCCTTGTATGCCGCAACCAGTCCGGGGTCGATTTGGCAGATATCGGCGGCGATCCGCGCCGTACCGCCCGCCATCTGCGCTGCGGTCACCGTCAGCTGCCGCAGCTGATCCTCCGACTGCGCATGCGCCGTAGCCACAACGAGAGACATAACCGCAACCGCTGCTGCGAACGAAATCGTTCCAAATCTTAGGCCCTTCTCAGTGTGACGCACCACACTCTGGTGTTGAACTGAAGCAGAATTCGGGGGCTCGCAGCGCAGCATGGGTAATCCGTTCCCGCAGGTTGCAACAGACTGCAGGTAGACTTGGGGATTTCAGTCTGTCAATCAGGCGGTGAATTTGTTGTCGCGCCTTTGCATCAAGTGGCAGAAGCATGTGCCTTCGGAAGGCGACGATCACAGCTTCTTCCTCAACAGATAGAACTGTCGAACGTGGCTCCTTCGGTCCGGTGGGCAGATCGGCAACGGATGTGCGTTCCGCCACTTCGCCACCGTCTTCTGATTCATGCCATTGCGCTTCGACAGCGATCTCTAGCTCTCTCCATGCGTGTGAAAAGATTGCACCATCAAAATCTGGGATCAAGCATCTAGAGCATTCTCGCTGCTGATTGAATTGTAATGGGTTATCCCGTTTGTGACGAAAGTCGAATATGATCCGCCAGGATCTAACCCCGCCCGTCCTGATAGGCGATGCGCCAAGGTTATTGCAGTCAACCCGTCTGTTCCAGCAAACACTCTTCCTAAGCTGATTGACGACGCTAAGGCAATCCGGGGGTCGTTTCATCGGCACGGCGGGGAATGGGACCGTCGGACATCTGAGCGGTGAGTGGTTGCGAAAGCGCGCCAAAATTAGCCTCTTCACTGACCTTGATGATCATTGAAGAGCGATTCCGCGAAGCTGCTGGCGGACCGAATTTTGAACTAGCGCGCACATCGCGTAACAAAAGCAATAACCCCCAGTCGGGGAGCCTAGCTGCTTGAGAGGGCGATACTTCCCGCATTTTTCGTTGTCATGAAAAGCTTCGCCTTGTTCCTGAAACCACGCGTATGGCTAATTTATATTGATGGTATCAACATAAATCACAGTCTCTGGTTATTTCGGGCATTAGATGGTCTATCGCCTTGGCATCCCCGGGGGGCGAAGTTGCTTCTTGAGTGCGGCGATGCGAAAGATGGCGTTGGCGGCGCCATACCCATGATACCCTCGACAAAGCGATTGTTCCGATATCGGCGATCAATTCTAACATCTGGTTCCATAACGCAGACAGAGCATCGGATATGTTGAAGACGTGTTCGGGGACAGTTCAGCCAGTGATCCTTCTGAGTTGCTTACATCGCTTGATATGATCTTGCAAAGAAAGTGTCCATGCAAGCAAGCGATGGTACGTCGGTGCCCGGCATGGTCGGCGGATTAAGGTTGGTCGACCACGATTCACAGTTTTTTTTCGCTGTTCGATCGGATAGGAACCAACGCTACCCCTGATCACAGTCAACCGTCAGCCAAGCCCCTTAGTTTAGAAATCAATGGGACGCAAACTTAGTGGTTTGCGCACGAAGCTTGTGAGCCTGATGCTTGAACACTTTCGACGGAAAATGGCCGAAAATCAGGGGAGTCCGCAGTTGGAATACGGCTTCAGTGCCTAAGCCATCATTAATGGGCAATTGGGACGCATAATGGTGGCTGGAACATAAACACCTACTGATGGCTGCCTTTCCGCCTGCAAATTGGTCAAATTCCGATAAATCTAAGGTATTGACGCGACTCGGATCTTTCCCCAGTTTGGTTACGGTTTTAAGGGGTATCCAGTAGGATTAGCGTTAGCGGAATGTTGCGGTGTTAGTGCCGCAATCCAGCGTTAAATCGTCGTTCGGCGTTACCCCTTTGGTTTTTTTATCGAATCGGCGCATGGTCTGCCTGCATCGATGAGATTTGGCTTAGAAGATGCAGGACGACACGTGACAATGATGAATGCGGTACAAACAAGAGAACATGATAGCGCGCAACCGCCGGGTGCTGGATCCCAGTCTGCTCCCTTATCGGCGGATCGTGCAATCGCTGCCGACGCGGAAATGCTGTCGGCGCAATTGCAGGCGATGCGCAATCGCCTGTTTCCGCCAACTGCACAGAAAGCCCTGCGCAAATTCACCAGCGGGGAGGCCGCGAGGCTGATCGGCGTCTCCGACGGCTATCTACGCCAGCTTTCGATTGCCGGCGAGGGACCGCAACCCGAAACCGGAAGCGGTGGTCGCAGGCTCTATTCCCTTGCCGAAATCAACGCATTGCGCCGTCACCTGGCCGAAGCCGGTGGAACCAAGGCGAAAACCTACCTGCCACACCGCGATCCAAAGGCAGGCGAGCATATGCAGGTCATCGCCGTGACGAACTTCAAGGGTGGTTCGGGCAAGACGACGACCAGCGCCCATCTCGCACAATATCTCGCGATGACAGGTTTCCGCGTCCTTGCGGTCGATCTCGACCCACAGGCGTCGATGTCGGCGCTGTTTGGCTATCAGCCCGAGCTCGATCTCACGGGCAACGACACGCTTTACGGGGCAATCCGCTACGATGGCGAGCGCCGGCTTTTGCGCGATATCATCTGCAAGACCTATTTCGACGGTCTCGATCTGGTGCCGGGCAACCTCGAACTCCAGGAATTCGAGCATACCACCCCGCAGATGCTGGCCGATCGCCAACATGGAACCCAGCAGAGCGTTGAGCAGAAATTGTTTTTTGCGCGTGTTCAGGCGGCTTTGGATACGGTCGCCGACGACTACGATGTCGTTGTCATCGATTGCCCCCCGCAATTGGGATTCCTGACGCTTTCGGCGCTTTGTGCTGCAACGTCGGTGCTGGTCACGGTGCATCCGCAAATGCTGGACGTTGCATCGATGAGCCAGTTCCTATTCATGACGGCCGATCTCCTCGCCGTCGTCCGCGAGGCCGGCGGAGAACTGAACTTTGATTTCATGCGCTATCTGATAACGCGCTTTGAGCCTAACGACGCGCCGCAACAGCAGATTGCCGGGTTCCTTCGATCGCTGTTCGGCGACCGGGTCCTGACGTCCTCCGTGGTCAAGTCGACCGCCTTTTCGGATGCGGGCCTTACGAAACAGACACTTTATGAGGTCTCCCGTGACAGCTTTACCCGCGCCACCTATGACCGCGCGTTTGAATCACTGACATCCGTCAATGCCGAGATACAGGGCCTGATCTGCAGGGCCTGGAACAGGCCAGGGTGAGGAGGCGGTGATGGACAAGAACCGCAGAGATCAGCTGAAGGCGTTGTTTGGAACGGTTGAAACCCTACCGCAACCCGAACCCGCGCCGGCAGAGAGCCTCGCACCGCCACAGTCCGCTGGCAGCGTTGAACCATTGAAGCCGCCGCGCGCCGCCTCCGGCGCCGTGAAGGCGATGGGGCTGTCGCTCGGGGGGCTCTCGCGCGAACTGGAGGATGCTCGCCGGATCAAGGAGAGCTTTGAAGGCAGCGAGCGTATTGTCGAGCTTGATCCCACCCTCGTTGAAAGCTCCTTCATCGAGGACCGTCTCAGCAATGATTCCCCGCTCGACGAGAGTTTCGCGGAGCTCGTTGAAAGCATCCGGACGAACGGTCAACAGGTTCCCATTCTTGTTCGGCCGCATCCAGACAAGCACGGGCATTTCCAGACGGCCTATGGGCATAGGCGCCTGCGCGCTGCAGGGCAGATCGGAAAGCCGGTGCAGGCGATCGTTCGCGACCTTACCGACGTGCAGCTCGTCCTTGCACAGGGTAAGGAGAACACCGAGCGTCGGGACCTTTCGTTCATCGAGCGCGCCTTCTTTGCCAGCAATCTGGTTGAGCGTGGGTTCGAGCGAGCCCTGGTGCAGGACGCGCTCTCGATCGACAAGGCCGAAATGACGCGGTTTCTGCAAGTGGCGGCCGCCATTCCCGCCCCGCTTGTTCGCGCCGTAGGCCCTGCACCCAAGATCGGGCGCCCGCGCTGGGTACGATTTGCTGAATTGTTGCGACGGGATGAGGCGCGAAAGGCAGCACTTCTGGAGATCGGGACGCCGACTTTCAGGGCTGCGGACAGCAATGCGCGCTTCAATCGCTTGTTCGAGGCCCTGCTGGAGCTCGAGCAAGTCGTTGCAACGCCCGCCGCGGCGAAGCGCGCAAAGACAGGCGGCACATCGAGCGCCGTCGCGCGCCTTCATGTGGACAATGGCAGACAGGTCCTGACGTTTGGCGAGCATGCACCCGACGGTTTTGCCGAGTTCGTGGCCGCCGAGCTTGAGGAGCTCTTGAGCCGATTCAACAATCAGAAGCGGGGCTGATACCCGCCATCAAGTTCTATGCGTAAGCGTTAAACCGAGAGAAACAAAAGAAGGAACAACGGCAAGAAAAAAGGCCCCC
>NZ_JBBNAM010000295.1:0-6650 GCF_037994425.1 Phyllobacterium sp. | reverse complement strand
GTTCGCGACGGCACACTTCTGGTCAGGCGCAGGACTTTCTCGGGAGCGCGCGCGGACAAGTCGGCGCTGGGCGACCTGACACGGCTGCTCGACAGGGCGCCCGTCGAAGCCCTCCGCGGCAAAGCGTTCCTGCCAACGCTACACGCAGGTCTTGGACTTGCCGGTTTGCCGTATTATGTCGACAGTGCCCATGCCCTCGGCACTCGGCAAGATGATCCGGGCACGCCAACGTACTTCTTGCGGCGTTGCGATCCCTGATCAGCGCTGCCAGGTGCTGGCGATCAGTCGGCGAAACGTGAACGAGATTCCTGTGCGTATGCCCCAGACTCGCACGCGTACACCAGGAAGAGAATCCCGAACCGGACTCTTATTTCAGCCGGAAACACTAGCTTGGGGATTCGATCATCCCTCAAGTCCATTTGCGTGCGTCATCGAGAAGTAAGTGAATAGCGAGTCCCGGCGGGGCAATGGTTGGGGTTGCCGGGACTCACCATGCCCAGTGGGTAATCGGGCCATTATGTTCTGATTGATTTCTCAACGGATTGCAGTTCAAAAATTGTTCGGCGCTTTAACGAAGCAGGGCGGCGCCGAACGCGCCCGTCCCCCGGCTTACGCGAAGAACGCAGGGGATCTTCCTGCCATGTTCGCCGGACAGGAATCTTTCGGCCTACGGAAGACCCTTTTGCGATCACTTCGTCCGCTGACCACCTGCGCTCGAAACATCCAAACGCCATGCCCGTCATTATCACCAATGGATCATCAGGCTTGATCATCGAGCAGCCGACCCGTTTGCAGATCAGACACCGATGTGCTGCAGGCTGGAGTGGCTGTCTGGCTGACGTGCTCTTTCAAGGGCCAAGTTGCAAGCTTGTAGGACTTGCCGAAGCATTCTAGCTTGCGATGCAACATGACGTTTTCAGAGTTGATTACCGATCCGATCATCCAGGCAGGGTCCCTCGCGGCCGCGGGAGCGCTTGTCTCGCGGGTCGCGCTGCGCAACAATCCGCGCTTGCACCTGATTTTTCAGGTTTCGTTTTTTGCCGTGCTGACCGCTTTATTGCTTTATCACGGCATCGTTCCCTACGAAGCGGGACCACCCACCGCCTCGGCTGTGCAGAAAGTTTTCATCGGGATCGCAAAGATCATCTGGTGGATCAACGCCGCCTGGGCGCTTGTCGGGTTTGCGCGCGTTTTCCTGATATTCGAGCGACGCCCCCGCGAAGGCAGGCTCATCCAGGATCTTGTCGTCGGCATCATCTATCTTGGAGCGGTTCTCTCGGTTGTTTCCACCGTTTTCAGCCTCCCCGTAGGCACACTTATCGCAACATCCGGCGTCCTTGCCATCATCCTTGGCCTAGCTTTGCAGAGCACGTTGAGCGATGTCTTTTCCGGCATCGCTCTCAATCCTGGACGACCCTATACGATCGGCGATCTGATCGTGCTTGGTGATGGCACCGAGGGCAGGGTGGTTGAAACCAACTGGCGGGCAACGCATCTTTTAAACGGCAAGAACGACCTCGTCATCGTGCCCAATAGCGACCTCGCCAAGGCAAGGCTGATCAACATAAGCAGCCCGGATCGCAGCCATGGCGTCACGCTCAGCGTGCGATTTGCGGCAACCACGCCGCCGACGGCGATCATCGATGTGATGCGCTCGGTCCTTTTAAGTTCGACGACAATCCTGAACGTTCCTGAACCCGGCATCCAGATCCTGTCGCTCGACGGTTCGGCGGTGGAGCTTGAACTCTCATTTCGCGTTGCCGATATCGCTTTGGCCGGAACTGCCCGAAACGAAATTTTCGATCTGATCTACCGCCATAGCCTCGCCGCCGGCACGCCTCTGGCGACGCCTGCCCCTCCGCCTGCATCGCTCGCAGAAACAAAAGCCCCATCCCCCATGCGCTCGGCTCAGATGCGACTTCTCGATGCCATCCCGCTGTTTAAGACACTCACCGAGGACGAGAAGGAAGTCCTTGCCAAATCCATGTCACGCCGGACCTTTCGCAAGGCCGATATCATCGCCGAGCAGGGCTGTGAAATGACGTCACTGGTGATTGTTCGCAGCGGCGTCCTGGAGGTTACGCGCAAGGAGGACCATCGGCAGCTGGAACTGGCGAAACTGGCACCTGGTGACTACTTCGGCGAAGCGAGCCTTCTGGCCGGAGGCGGAGAGCCCGGCACCGTGCGGGCGCTTGCCTTTAGCGTGGTTTATGAAATTGAAAAATCAACCCTGGCACCGTTGCTCCACGACAGACCAAGTCTCGTCGAGGAACTCGGTCTCATATTGTGCCGGCGGGCAGAGGCAGAAAAACACCTTTTCGATAACAGCAGTGAAATCGCCGGCATTCACGCGATGCCGGGCCTCGTCAACAAGATCAGACACTTGTTCGAGATTTCTCATGTCGAAAGGAACTGAAACAAGCTGCGGCTAAGCAATCGATCCTTTTAAGAGATCGGCCATGCACGACGTCGCCAATGCGCCGATCCAGCAACGGACTTGACGCAGGCAGCTGGACCCTCGGCCGGTCGGATCGGTGCTCGGGTTGAAGATGCTGCGGACCAAGAAGAGGGGTTGTTTAACAATGTCGGCTGCCGGTTCGGCGTGGCCTTCGTATCGGATGACGCCCACGTCCAGCCGTTCATTCAAGCCAGACTGTCATTCCGGGCTCGAGTTCTTCGGCTTTTGAAACCGGATCGAACCTCAGCCTGAAACTGTTGAGGTCGTGGTCCCCAACTGCGCGCGCCGCGCGCCACGTGGCAAACTCACCGAGCGGCCGCACCTCGGTGACACGGACATCGATTTTCGATCCGTCATCCCTCGTCAGCGCGGTCTGTGCCCCGACGTTCAGGCCTTTCAGGAAGTCCTCCCGGAGCGTAAAACTGAACCATCTTTCCCCCTCAATATCGATTGTGACGATGGGCTTGCCGGGTGGAATGATCTCGCCAACTTGGGAGACCTGAATCCCGACCACGCCATCGACCGGCGCGGTCAATGTGGTCTTGGCAAGTTTGGCCTCAAGTTCAGCGAGCGAGGCCTCAGCCAGTGCGACATTGGCGTCGGCAACCTGCCGCTCTTCGTTCGTGGGCCCCGCCTTGGCAGCCGCATATTGCGCTCGCCTGAGGTCGAGATCCGCTTGCGCCTTGCCGAGCGAGGCAACGTTCTCGTCGTGCTGTTGCTGGCTGGCAAAATTCCTGGCAACAAGCTTGGTTGAACGCGCCACCTGCTGTTGCGCGAGAAGAAGGTTCGCCTGCGCCGTATCAATACTCTGGGCAGCAATTGCCACCATTTCGGCGCGCACGCCTGAGTAAACGCGGGCACGCTCCGCTCTCGCGCTTGCAAGCGCTGCTTGCGCCTGCGCCACGGACGCCGAAAGTTCCGGGTTACTCAGCGTCGCAAGCACTTCGCCCTTGTGAATGCGTTGCCCGGGCGTGACAATAATGGATCTCAGACGCCCCGTGATCTCGGGAGCAATGCGTATTTCGGTTTGGCGCACCATCCCGGGGAACGCTGCGACTTGCGGCGTTTCCCGGCGTTGCCCGATATACCAGATGGAACCTGCAAGCAAAGCCAGCACCAGGGCGACAAGGGCAAGCCTCATTGAGCGAGATAAAATCATTGCGCAGTCCTCCATGCCGACGTGAGCCGCGGTGCTAAAACGGCAAGACCTGCATAGATCCCGGCGAGGATCCACAACCTCACCCAATCATCCCAGACATCTCGAACGGATGCCCCCATCTGATTGACGCGGACCAGTGCATCGATGCCCGACGTGCTTGGAAAGATCTTGCTCATTGTGCGAATAGACGAGGGGATCGCTTCTAGCGGCCAGGCAACCCCGACAAGAAAGAACAGAGGTAGGCTAATGGCCATAAGGAGAAGCACGGCGGTCTCACGCCGTCTGAACCATGAGCCAACAAACTGCCCCATGAAGCTGACAGCCAGGATGAACGGTATGGCAAGAGCCAGGAGGTCAACGAAGTGTCTGTTCGAGGAGAACCCGTAGATACGCGGCAACACGATGAGATAAAGGGCAAATCCTGGCAGCGCCAGCATCAGGTGGGCGAGGGCATGCCCCACGACAGAAGCGAGTGAACTGCGCAGCCGGCGCGCCGCCTGGCCACCGCGCTCATAGGCAACCCCGCCAATCGTGGCAGTTCCCATCAAGAGCGTCTGCTGGAGGATAAGCAGAAAGGCGGCCGGAACGATGTAACTCGCATAGCCCCCGGTCGGATTGAACAGCGGCTGATTGAGCACCTCGATCGGAGAAGTCTTGACAAGTGCCGCCCGGTAGAGGCTGCCGTCGGAGCGTGCGCCGCGCGAGGTGACATCCGCACTGACCGTCCTCGTGGCTTCGGTAATGCCCTGCCAGGTTCGGTTAAAGAGCAGAAAATAGGCTGAATCGGCGTAAGCTGCCACCCTTGCCTCGGCGCCCTTCATGACCTCACGCTCGGTTCCTTGCGGAATGCCGACAATGCCAAAGACGTCTCGCTTGGCGAGCATGGCCTGGGCTTCGACCAGCGTTTGTGGTCGGGCCGCCACGCGAATGGCTTCGTCGGCATCGAGCGTCTCGATGATCGTCCGACTGAGATGCGATCGATCGCTGTCGACGACGGCAATCGGTATCTTGCGGATCAATTGGCCGACATAGGGTTGCGGATAGAACAGTCCGTAGATAATCGGGCCAAGAACAATCAGGCCAAATGCACCCTTGTCCCGCAGGATGCGTCCGTATTCTGCCTGAAATGCAGCAACGATACCCGGCCTTGGGGAAGGCTCTGCCTTTACGGTTTCCTGTTTCAGGGCAAGAGGATTGCGAATAAGCCGGGCCAGGAACAACAATGCCAAGGCGAAGAAGATGATGGCGAGTGTGCCGAGATGCATGAAGGGCTCAACGGAATCGCGTGCCGGGACGCCGCGCGCGGCCTGATCAAAAAGAATCTGGATATACCAGCGCAGCGGCAGTAGCGAACCCCAGAAGCGTCCGAACGCTCCCATGGCGAGGACCGGAAAGCCGACGCCTGCAAATCCGAACGCCGGCGAACAGATGATGGCGGTCAGCGTCAGGCCAGTGGCAAGATTTTTCACCAAGAGTTGCAAGAGCGATCCAAGCGATAGATAGGCGATGATGAGCATGCAGGCCGCAGCGACCATCATGACGGGATCGCCACGGAATGGAATGGCGTAAAAACCGTGAATGATGACCATGCCGATTGCCATCATCACGATGAAGATGCCGAAATACGGAGCAAACTTGCCGACGATCGCCACCATTGCGCTGTTGCCGGCTGCGGCAAACCAGTCGCGCCTGTCGCGCGATCCGAACTCGGACCCGACAGCATAGCCGCCGGCGATGGCAATGACGATGTGAAGCACAGTTGGCAGGATCGCCCGCAGCAAAAACTGGGCATAGTTCAGCGCCGGATTGGTCAGGACATATTGTTCCACCACAAGGGGACCGGGCGTGTAGGCGCCGGATCGGCTCGCTGCCGGCAACGCCGCCGTCGCGGCACCGATAGCCGACTGCAGGGCACCCGAGGCGATGTTGCCCGGCGTGAAATACTGCTTGTTGTAGAAAACGACCGTCTGCGGCCGCTTGCCCGCAGCGATGTCACTTTCGAAGTTCCGCGGAATATAGACGGCGGCAATCGCCTCCCCGGACCGGATGGCATGCATGGCATCATGAAGGTCTGAGGACCTCTCGGTGACATTGACACCCGGGGCCGAACTGATCGCCTGGACATAGGTCATCGATGTCTGCGAGCGGTCCTGGTCGACAACGTCGACCTTAAGGTCGCGTATCACCGCATTGCTGAATGTTGCAGCAAGGATCGCAAAGGCAATGAGCGGAATACCCATGACAACAAACAGGGCCACCCGATCGCACCAGATCCATTTCACCTCGCGCGTTGCCACTGCAATAACGCCGTGACGAGGCAGTTGCAGCGGCATCAGCGTGATCCGTTCCATTGCGCATAAACGCTCATGCCGGGTCGAAGATCAGGGATCGGCTCTGCCGGGTAGGCGCGAACCTCGAATGTTCTTAGATCGAAGTCGCCCGTTGCACGTGTCGCGCGCCAGCCGGCATATTCGCCGCGGGTCGCGATCGTGCGGACGACAACATCAACCAACCGGTCGCCAAGAGCCGGCACCCGGACATTTAAAGTGTCGCCCACCTTGAGGCCTTTGACGAGGTCTTCGCGCAGGTCAAAGCGAACCCAGACATCGCCCAGATCAATTAGCGACAGGAGCGGAACGCCCGGGGAGACGTATTCGCCGACCTCTGTTCCGACCTGATAGACCTGCGCCGCCAGCGGCGCATTGACGGTCAGTTCCGCGATCTGGGCCTTAAGGGTGGCAATGGCAGCGGCCGCCTTGTCCATATTGGCCTTGGCAACGCCCCGCTCCTCAACCGTGTACCCGGCCACTGCCTCGTCATAGGCGAGTTTGGCCTGTTCTGAGGTCCGCTTGGCGACCTCAAGCGAGGCGGTCGCTTCGTCGAGCTTCTGGATCGAGGCAAATTCGGTCGAGGTCAGCTGTTTCGTACGGTCATAAACCTGCTGCGCCAGCTTCTCGCTTGCTTCTCCCGACGCCACCGCCGCCTTGCGCTCAGCGATCACTTCGGCGCGGGTTCCGACCTCGATGCGTTTGA
>NZ_JBBNAM010000294.1:0-9062 GCF_037994425.1 Phyllobacterium sp. | reverse complement strand
AGGGAGGCGCGCAGCTCCGGCGGCAATCCGTTCGCGGGACTGCCAAGGTCTTCGAGAACCAGCATCCATAGGCGGGACGTGAACTGGACAGCCTCGATCCCCTTGAATGAGTAGCCACCCTCGTCGCGGGCTTCCTCCAGCATCAAGATCGACTGATCGAACAGGGAGCGCTCCGTTTCCCTTGCGCTATCGGCGCCGTCGCTCATGATGTCATCGTATCGGGCCTGGTACATGTTTCTTTCCGTTCATTAGCCGGCGCATTGATTATGCCAGTTACTATTTCAGGTAGTTGAGCAAACTCAGGCTTTGAATTTTGACGGTCAGTGCGTACGACGCCTGGATCTGCGTTGTCAGGGCGTTGACGCGGGTAGCCGCCTCGTTGGGATCGACGGCTTCAAGGTCAAGCACCGAGCTGTTGAGAACATTGAGCTGCACGGCGAGCCGGTCAGTCGCATCTTTCGTGCGTGCCTGCGCATTGCCCAGGAAAGACTGCGTATCAGCAAGTGCGGTGATGGCGTCCGTCGTCGTCTTCGAGGCCTTGCCGACGACTTCGTCAAGCGCTGCCTGGCTGAGGCCGATGTCGCTGAATTCGGCAATCATCGTGATGCCCATAGCCATCTGCCGGAAGCCGGCGCTGTTGGCGCTGGCGGAGGTTTCGGCGATTTCAGTTGGCGCAATGCGGCTCTTGATGAGGGTATCAGAGGCCGACGACCAATTTGCCGACCAGGAGGCAGCGTCGAACTCGGCTGTAAATGCCGTGTCGAGGTAATTCTTCATGTCGGCGGCTGAAATATTCGCCGCCTGCGGATCGGTGGTCGGAAAGCCGAAATAATCCTGGAAGGACTGCAAGACGGCGGCGCGGGCCGGACTTCCTGCCGCATCATAGTCCGCAAGCGGCTTCACGTCCGTGTTGACGCCGGCAAAGATGTATTCGCCATTGAAGCTTGTATTCAGGAGCTCTGTTGTCGTCTGCATCAAGCCCTTCGCCTTCTCCGCCGCGACGGTGCGGCCCACCGCCCCACCCGACATCGCCGTCACCATGCTCAGAAGGTCTTGCGTTCCCTTGATGACGTTGGTCAGCGCATTCTGCGACGTGGTCATGCGTTCCTTGATGACGCCGTTCGTGTCGGTCAGGACTGACAGGCGGTCATATTCCTTGCGCAGCGAGATGGATTGCCCTGAGCGGCTGCCAAGCGTGAGCCCCTTGTCAAACACGAAGCCCGTCGTGGCCTCCTGCTGCGCCTTGATCAGCTCGGATTGAGCGTTCGCCAGGATATTGCGGGTCGCATTTGCCAGCATATACGATGAAACGGATTGGGTTTTCATATCTATGACGCCGCCTGAAGGAGTTCTTTCAACATCGCGTCGATCGTGGAGATGATCCGCGCCGATGCGTTATAGGAGTGCTCGAGATCGAGAAGCGACTGCATTTCGGTGTCTATATTGACGCCGGTCGCATTGGAAATGGCATCGCTCGCCCTGGAAGCCAGAATGCCGTTGTACTCATTGGTCTGCGTAGCAGACTGCCGTTTGACTTCAAGCGAACTGATCGACGCTGCAGAAAAATCGAGAAGGCTCTTATTGTTGCCGCCGTTTGCCGTCGGATCATAGGTGCGGGGCGAACCGATCGCGCCAATTAAGTTCTGCAGGCGCGTCGAAAACCCGGCAGACCCGTCAGGGTTCTGTACGTAATCCGGATTGGCCGGCACAGTGCCACCGTCGCGGAGAAGCGCCGGGTTGCCTCCTTCGCTAAGCACATAGGCCGAGGAAATCTTGATCGTACCCGCAATGCCTGGAAGGATCGTCCCGTCAGTTGGCATCGCCGGCGCGCCTGCATAGGTGAAGAGTCCGGGTACCGTCGGCAGCGTCGGCGGTGTCTTCTGATCGGATTCAGCAAACATGCTGACGAGGCTGCGAGCAATCTCGTCGAGTTGGTTCTGGTAGTCGGGCGCAGTCTGATCGCGCAACTGCAGCAATCCACTGAGGCGGCCGGTTCCATAGGGCTGCTGGAATGTGTCGTGCGTCAGCGGAACGCCATCGATATAGACCTGATTGCCGCTCGTACCGGCGCTGAAAGCGCTGGTCGGCGTGAAGCTCACGGTGCGCGCCTTGCCTTCGAACAGCGACACGCCATTCTGCGCGAAGATGACCATATCGTTGTCGCCGCGAACGAGCGTCGTAATGCCGACCTCGCCGGAAATCTGCTTAAGCAGGCCGTCGCGCTCATCGAGCGCATCGGAAACATCCGCTCCTGAACGCGTACCGTTGATGACGCGTGTGTTGACCGCTTCGAATTTGGCAAGCTGCGTGTTGAGGTTCTTGACGGAGTCGGCGATGTCGGTGTCGGCGTCCTGACGCAGTTTCTGGACTTCGTCATTGCCCCTGTTCAACGCATTGGCAAGATCAGCTGCTTTCGAAACCGCGGCCTGGCCGACGGTCGTATCGCTTGGCTTGTTGGCATAGAGCTGCAGGGCATCGCGGAGGTCGCCGAGCAAGGCGCTGGGTGAACCTGAGGCATCATTGGCGGAATAGATGCCGGACAAACGGTCGAGGCCTCCCTGAAGCGTGTCGGAGGCGCCAAGCTGGCTGTTGGTCTCGATATATTTCGATAGGAGGGCGTCGTCGGCAGAACGGGTAACGGAAAGATAGGTCAAGCCGCCGGGACCGCTGACTACGGAGCCTATACGCCGTGAAAAATTGGGATCGTTGGCGCCGGCAATATTGCGCGATACCAACGCAGTCTGCCTCGAAACGGTCGTTATAGCGCTCTGAGCCGTGTTGAGCGCCGAAGTTAGTGACATACCCTTTGTCCAATCGCCATTAGTTGTTCAACTACCTTTTCAGATTGACCAGCACGTCCATCAGGTCTGCACCCGTCTGGAAGACCTTCGAATTTGCCGTGTAGTTTCTCTGCGCCTCGATCATGTCGGTCAGGTCCTGCGCGATGTCAGCGGTCGATTGTTCGAGCGCGCCGGAGCTTAAGCTGCCGAAGCTTCCCGTGCCGGCAAAGCCGACCTGGATGTCGCCGGATTCTGCGCTCGGTGAAAACACGTTGCCGGACATGACAAGTAGATTATCGGGGCTCGGGACGTCGGCGAGCGCGATCTTGTAGATCGCCCGCTTGGCGCCATTCTTGTAGATCGCCATGACGGTGCCGTCGGCGCCGATGTCGACATTGTCGATCGGGCTCGGAGAGTTGCCGTCGACCTTGACTTCAATGGGTGTGTAGTCGCCGGCGAGCTGCTTCGTCGCGGAGAAATCGATCTCCAGCGCCTGGCCATTCGGAACGTTGATCGAGATTGATTGATCAGTGGAGGTCAGCTTGCCTGTGACGCCGTCGAACGTATAGTTCTCGGTCGTCAGCGGTGTCGCCGGGGTATAGGGAAAGCCGCCGGAGGCTGCGGCATTAGCATGGTTGTAGGCCGCGAGTTCCCAGGCGTTGTCGGCGGTCTTGGTGAAGTAAAGATCGACGACCACGACATTGCCAAGATTGTCGAATGTCTGGATCGAGGTCTTCGCCGTGTACTGGGCGGAAGCCGTTGTGTTCGTCGGTGGACGGTCAGCAGCGGCGATGATGGACGCTCCTGCCGGCAGGTTGGCGGTGAATGTGCCAGTGCGGCTCGGATCGGCAATGAGGTCATTCTGGGCAATGCTGATCTTTTCCAGCCCCTGGTAACCGTTGGCAACGGGATTCACATTGCCGTTGGTGATCGGATAGCCCATCAGGTAGTAGCCGGCAGTGTTCACCAGATTGCCCTGCGGATCCGGCACGAAGGAGCCCGCACGCGTCAGGTACGGTGTGCCGCTCGAATTGCTGACTATAAGGAAGCCGTTTCCTTGTAGTGCAAGGTCGGTCGACGACGTCGTATAGCGTAGGGACCCGTCCTCGGAAATGTGGTGGCGGATCGTTGTCTCGATGCCGCCCGAATTGTATTCGCCACCGGAGCTCGGCAGCACGAGCGAGGAAAACTCGGTGCTCGCCCGCTTGTAGCCGGTGGTGCTGGAATTGGCGATGTTGTCCGACACGGCCGACAGCCGGTTGGCCTGGCCGTTCATGCCCGAAATGCCGGTTCGCATCATTCCATAGAGGCTCATATCCGTCTCCTTGCGTCACAACTCCGTACAAGATCGTTATCCTGCGATACTTGCGCGAAGCTGACGCGTTGTAATCCTTTTGAGGTATACCGGGATTTTGACACTTCCGCCGTCGGCGGAAACAGCGCCTAGTCGAGATTGATGCTGTAACCGAGAAACCGCTTCGAATCGATCGGGTCATATCCGAGCTGCTCGCGCAGTTTCTTGCGCAGCTTGCTGATATGACTCTCGACCACGCTTTCCTCGACATCGCTGTCGAAAATGCCGTAGATGGCGCTGAATATCTGCGCCTTGTTGAGACGGCGTCCACGGTTGGCAATCAAATATTCGAGTATGCGCCGCTCTCGCCGCGGCAAAGAGAAATCGACGCCGTTTATCTGCGGATCGCGTCCGTCGGAGAAGACCCGGATCGGACCGATTTGCGTGCCGGCACCGCCATTGCCAAAGCGGCGGCGAATGGCATTGATGCGTGCGAGGATTTCCCGAACATGCATGGGCTTGCGGACGACGTCGTCGACGCCTGCCTGGAAAAGCTCCAGCGTATGCTCGAGTGATTGCGTTTCGTTGACCGCAATAACCGGTGCCACGCAGCGTTCACGAATTTTGTGTGGAAACTGGTTGCGATTGGCGCATTCTCCTAGCAGAAACGCTTCGACCGCCATAATGTCGCTCTCCTGGACCGTGGCGACCCAGTCGCCAAAATCATCGGGAGAAAAGCCGGTTGTTGTAATGCCCTCTCGGGCGAACCACGCAGAATACCCACTCGTCACCAAACTTCGTTCGTCGACGACTACGATCACAACCCCACCTTTCGAATCAATAAGTTGCCCCAAGCAACACACAACTAGCGGTGGGGATGACTCCTCGACAATTCCCAAGAAATAGACCCCAATTTATTGGGATGCATCCCCGGCGACGCGGTGAGGATTTTTCCTTGACTGTGTCCGATTTTTTGATTCGTTTTTGAGGCAGAAGTAGCACCGCAAGAATCCCACGGAGGGAATTCACGTTTTCTTACCAAGTGTTACGACTCATGGCTAACTCTTGCCGCAAAACCTTGTTGCTTCTGGTGTCCAATTACCGAAACCACTGGCCACCATATTTTCGATGACGCGGCAAACGTAATATTGCTGGGCGGGGTCGTTATCAGGACCTGCATGATAGCGGGCGATGGCCATGGTCCAGCTTCCTTCCCGTGACCGAAGCTTTTTGAGGAAGCGCGCTGCGTAGTCAACGTTTGCTGCCGGATCGAGCATGGCGCTTACGGAGCGAAAGGCGCTTGCGTGATAATGTTGGTTAATCTGCATGCATCCGAGATCTATAAGATTAGCCCCCTTAAATTGTTCTTCATCGAATTTGGCCATGGCCGCTGCCGCTGATGGCATGAAGTAAGGCCTGCCATCGATGTTCATGGCGTAGGGCTGCAGCGACGCCTTGCGACCGGTCTCGGCCAGGCCGACGGCATAGAGGATACCGAGTGGGATACCGTATTTGACCGAGGCGCGATGCATTTCGCGCTCGCAGAGGTTTTCAGACAAGGCAGTGTTTGGGATGGCAAGAAGGCTAAATAACCAGACCGCGCGAAAGATTGCTTTCGATACCCGGTATTCCGGCTTTCTCCTCGCGTTCATCGGATCTGCTATCTCCAAGGAATTGCTGGCCCGTCGACCCGCCCTGCTTCGCTCCACCAGACGCGGCTTGCCCCTGGCCGTTGGCGCGCCCGTCGGCTTGTTGATCTTGTCCGCCGAGATTGGGTTGCCCACCCTGTGCATTTGATGTCGGGCTCGATCGGTCGATGACCGCGATCGTGACGGACGATGTATCATCGCCGACGCCCGCGAGCTTCAGTGCCTTGCCAAGTGCTTCATGGTCGCGTGCGAGGTGCTCGGCAGCGATATGGTCCTCGGCAGTCAGCTGAATATGCATGCCGTCGGATGTCAGCCGCAAGCGTGCGGTGACTGTGCCAAGCTCGATCGGTTGGAGCTGGATCACGAGCGTTCTCGTTGCACCAGTCGTGCGATCAGCGACGATCTGAACATCGGTTATTGGCGGACGGCTCATGGCCGATGGCGTGGTCGGTACCGACGGACTCGTAGCCCGGACCTCCGTCTGACCTCCAGAGCTTGGAGCTATAGTAGTCGGGCTTGTTGATGGCGCTGCGGGAGACTCAACGGGACGGCTGGCGGCCTTCTCAAGCGCTGGCTCCTGCGATTTCGCCTCGGTTTCTTGCGGGCGCGTGGTGGGCGTTGCGGGTCCCTGATTGGGTGCTGGCGTGGACCCTGCCTTCGGGGCAGGCATGGTGGACGTCTTGTCAGTCAGGACTTTTTCAGGCAGTGGCAAATCGAGTGAAGCGCCGGCACCCGATGCCGTCTTCGGCTCGACCTCAAGCGGCCTTGGAGCATTCTCATCGGCAGCGTCAACGATGACTAGGGACTGTTCCTGATTTTGGCGCTGCTTTTCAAGCAATTGTTCGAGAGCCATCATCGTCTGGCCGAAAATGCCCTGGATGGGTGCATGGCTCGAGGGCTTGTCGCCGTCCGTCTCAGTCTCGTCGTCTCGTGCCTCAAGCTTGTTATCCTTGACCTCGTCGCTACGAAGCACCCTTGGTGCTGCGATTTTCACCATGGTCCCGAAGTCGAGCCCGGTCCTGTCTTCTACCTGCATTTTCAAATCGACAATGGGATCGCCTTTGCCGCCATCTCTTAGGCGCGCATCGACCTGCGACCGCAGTGGCATCTCAGCTCCAATCGTCATTTGCCTGTCCTTCCGAGGAGCGCGTCGATGGCGTCAAGTTTTTTTCTCGTCTCAAGCACCAGCGGATCGGTCGGCACATCTGGCGGTGACGCGACTGCGACCGGCGCGCTGGCAGGTACGGGAGCGTTGCGGGCGACTGGCTTCTGGGGCGTCTCCAGTTCAGGGATGGGCTGCGCGAGAATGCGGCTTGCCATCGCTAGCGCTGCATCCAGGAGCTTGGCGTCGCGTTCGTGCAATCGGTCTCGCGGCAGTTTCGACAGCATGAACCTAGCCTCGCCCGTCTTGTCGGAGCCGACATTGCTGACTGCAAGGTAGAGTTTGGCCTGCGAGTCATCTGTCTTGAGTTCGCCTGCCAATCGATCGGCCCGTTCCGCGACAAACCGGGCGCGCGCGAGATTGCCGGCGACAAGCGCGCCACGCGCTATCCGCAGGTAAAGCGGCAGCCGCGCGCGTGGCCAGGCGAGCGCTGCGATCTCTTCGATTTCGTCGTTGCTGACCCGGTCCTTCAACTCCATCAAAGCATCGACGAGCTGACGAAAAAAATCTTCCGAATAAGGCGAATAGGCGAAGCGTTGCAGGTAGTTGCGGGCGAGGAGCCTTACCTTGTCCTTGTCACCCAGCTGCGCGGCGATGGTCAGGCCGCGCCGCAGCGCCGCCTCCTCAAGGAGGGTACCTGGTGCATTGAGGCGAATATAATCGAGGCGCTTCAGAGCGGTTCCGGCATCGATGGCGGCAAGCTGCGTCGCGGTGACGAGATAGATTGAAGCAACGAGCTCACTCGGCACGTTCGGCGGTATTTCCTGAAAGTTCTCGACGAAGTGCAGCGTGTCCCCGTCCGCATATGCGAGCGAGCCGGCGACGAGCTTTGGGTCCACCTGGTCCAGGGTCGTTGAGGCAAGTATCGCCCGTACCACCTCCGGATTGCCGCCGTTTAGCAGATAGACGAAAATCGCATAGGCATTTGCAGGCTTCTGCCATACTTCGGGCTTCGCCGATCGCAGCTGTTCGGCAATATGGCCAAGCACGCGGTTGAGCATCGGCAGGGCTTCGGGCTTACCGGATGCGACCTGATCTTGCAGCATCCGCATGGAACGCACGAGAAGATATGGTTCGGGGGCCGGAAAGTTGACCTGCGCGGCCGCGCCAGCCAGCGGCAGGCTGAAGAAACCGAATACCAGCCAATGGATCGCGCGCCCTGCCCTCATCTGGAACCCGTCCTCAAGAAGATGTCAATGCGCCGGTTCTGGGCCGCGTAGGGATCGGAGGCGACCTTCGGGTCGCGGTCGGCGTAGCCTTCGACGCGCAGGACGCGCTTCGGATCCAATCCCTTGCGGGTCAGCATGTAATAGGCCATCTGCGCCCTTGCGGATGATAGCCGCCAGTTATCATAGGTATCGCTCTTGAACGGCCGTCCGTCTGTGTGGCCACTGATGACGACCTCGCCTTTGCGGCCCGCGATGATCTTGGCGATTTCGTCGATGACCTGGATGACGCGCTTGTCCGGCTTGGCTGATCCGATCGCGAACATGCCGTAGTCGACCTTGTCGGTAAGCTGGATCATCAGGCCATCATCCTTGGCGACCACAGTAATATCCGGCGCCTTGGCATCGCTTATGGCCCCAGTCTTCTTTGCAATTTCCGCGGCGAGTGCGCGTGCCGATTCAACCTGCGCAGCGTCGGGTACCTTCTCTTCCTTGGCAGGTGCTGCTGTTTCGGCTGTGACAGGCGGCATCGCAGCCTCGGGCTGATCCGCCGCGGCTTTTGAGTCGCCGGCTGCCATGCGCTTTTCGAGCGCCGCTTGCTGCGCCTCGGCTTCTGCCCGCGTGCGTGCTACCTGGACTGACGGTTCCTGCGATGGCGGCGGGACGGCCGGACTATTTGTCAGGGGAAAGATCTCGTCCTCAACATGTGTCGACCAGTAGTTCGGATCGAACGGATCGCGATAGGCGTCGCCTCCCTCCGCGCCCGTCGAGGGGCCCGCCTGGCTCGAACCACCCTCCCCCTTGGCCGAGCGGTTCTGCAGCACGCCGGAATCCGTCGCAATCTCGGCGAGGACAGCATAGGGGTCCTTGAAGATTTGCCGCTCTTCCCGCTCCGGGACAGGCTCGACCTGCTTCTCGTTGCGCGCGCTCTTCGTTATGGGATCAACTGATTCAGGACGCTCGTATCGAACCTTGCCTTCCTCGTTGTCGATTTCCTCGATGCCCTTAGGC
>NZ_JBBNAM010000293.1:0-4986 GCF_037994425.1 Phyllobacterium sp. | reverse complement strand
TTGTGGCGATCGACTACACCGAACTCGAGATGGCACTTAAAAAAGATCAGGAGACAATCAAATGAACATCCACCGGCGCTACAAGGCACCCGAAGCCCCACCCCATCGTTTTGCGATCGGCCAGCAGGTCCGCCTGAGAAGCGGCGGCGGGGCGATGATGAATACCACAGCGATATTCGAGATTCTGGCGACGCTTCCACCCCTTGGCCGCTCGTTCCAGTACCGTATCCGCGACGCGCAAGAGAACCACGAACGGATGGCCACTGAAGATAATCTTGAAGCCATCGATATATGGAGTAGCGGCGAGCGCAACGGTTTTAAGACACCGGCCGACGCGTGATCACCGAGGGTACGACCGAGCAAGAATTCAAAAACCTGCGGAAACGATGGGGCCATGAATTGTTTTGCAGCGTCGATAAGCAAGACGGCTGATCACTTCTGGCAATTGCGGGTGAGCTTTAGGCTGACTTTAACGCCGAAGCTGTCGCTACGGCGACAACCGGCCTTCATCGTCGATCAAATGTGAGGCGGCCAGGCAAAGCATCGCTCCAGTTCCACAGGACGAGATTGAGATCGTTATTGGTCGCGCCGGAGGCGAAGCTCCTGACGAGCAAACCCCGATATCCGGCTGCAACAAGCCTACTGGCGAAGGCCTGTGTCTTCGCTTCCCCGGTCGCCTTCATCTGGCTCCGCCAGGTCGTGTCGGCGAGCGAAGCTCGAAGTAATTGTGGCGAAAGGCACTACTCCCTAAAACGGCATCGACCTGAACCTTAAACTGCAGCATGACAGAATCGGCTATGGCATCCGCCATGTCCTTGCTGACCCATGCGGAAGCGGCGTAGCAAATATCAGCTCAGACGGCGATTTATGTAGGATTGCGAATCATTGACGCATTGGACTTGTCCCTAAAAGACCACGGACAAATGCGGCCAGCAAATCCAAATGCGGCTCCGCAATAGGTATACACACCGCGTTCAGCTTTCGGCTGCGCAGCTTCAGGCTATCTTGGCGTCGATGTTCCAGAGCGATGGCGCAACGTCAATACCAGCGTCCGCGACCATACCAGCCGCCGCCGCCAAGCAACAAGACAATAAGAACGATGATGAGAAGTGTGGTCATGTCCATGATGCATCTCCTTGCATCTCGATTTATCCGTCCACAACAACGAAGTTGGGTCTTCAAAGGTTCCAGGAAGCCAGCAGAGGATCGACGCCAGTCTACTATATGAAGGTTAAGGTTCCAGCGCGTTCGCAAGATGGCGCGATAAAAGGACCAACCGCGGGCGGAAAAGTCTCGAATACTTCTATCACCCTCCTTCATGCGGACTGCATCATCTCAATCGGTACCGGCGGCGTGCATTTAAAGCGAAAGGAAAACATCGCTTCGCCCCATTTATCGCTATCTTGCTTCAGGATCGTTGACCAATCACATCGCACCGAGGCTTAGGTCCATCGGGGCCCAACCGCCGGGCCGTCAAAGGCAGCAATCGACAAGATCGCAGAGCGCGCGCCCGAGGCACAATTTCAATGGAGGCACAACTTGAGGAGAATGGAATGGCTAGCATGAATGCTATTGTCAGGCGTGCCCGTCGCGTTATTGACACCTCCCTCTTGAGCAGCACGGCGCGGGCGGTTCGGCGCGAACGCCTTACTTACCTGTCACCACGGAAACTAAGGCGCCTCGAAGCCGCATTGAATGAGGTGTTGCAGCGCCAGGTGCCTGGTGACGTGGCTGAATTCGGGGTTGCCCTTGGCGGAAGCGCGATCGTCTTGGCCAAGACGGCGACGCGCCTTGGACGCAGCTTTCATGGCTTCGACGTTTTTGGAATGATTCCTCCTCCGACTTCGGACAAGGACGACGTGAAATCGAAGGATCGTTATCAAAAGATCACGCGTGGAGAATCCACCGGGCTCGGCGGCGATCTCTATTACGGATACCGTGATAATCTTTACGACGACGTTCGCCGCGCGTTCACGAAACATGGCCTCGATGTCGACAATTCGGCGATTGGCCTACACAAAGGGTTGTTCGAGAACACGCTGCCGAGCACCAAGATGCAACACGTCGCCTTTGCCCATATCGACTGCGATTGGTACGATCCCGTCACGTACTGCCTGAATGAGGTGGCTGATCGGCTAAGCCAACAGGGCATTATCTTGATAGATGACTACCATGATTATGGTGGATGCCGCGTCGCAACGGATGAATTCTTGCGCATGCGCTCCGATTTCAGTTTCGAAGATGGAGAAAATGTTGTCCTTCGTCGAACACGGATGAACGCTTGACCATATGCCGCCGGCCGGATTGGCGTGAACACCAAAAACGAACGCGATCTCAAATGGTTAGGATAAAATCCCCCCACCATCGAATTGGGGCCCGGATAGTACAAAGACCCTCACGCCATCTTACGCCGTTTCGTTTCAATTGATATTGCATCGCAGCAAAAGCGTTGCGGTGCATCAAAATTCACCTATGCTGGCCCTTGAAGAATTCCCGAGGTTGGGAGCTCGACAATTATGAGTACTATCACCACTGCATCGAAATCGTTTCGCCCTGATATTGAAGGGCTGCGTGCACTGGCGGTTTCCGGAGTGATTGCCTTCCATTTCGGCTACACGGGTTTGCCCGGAGGCTTCGTCGGGGTCGATATCTTTTTTGTGATATCGGGCTACCTCATTACCAAGCATCTTCAGCAGGAAGTAGCCAACCACGGCACGATCAATCTGTGGAGCTTCTACGCGCGGCGCGCACGCCGCCTGCTTCCTGCGTCGCTCTTCGTCATTCTGACTACCCTTTTGGTCGGCTACTTTATTCTCGCGCCAGCCGAACAGCAGCTTTATTCGAAGGGCGCGCTATTCGCTTCGACCTATATAATCAACTTGTGGCTTATCCGCTGGTCTCTTGATTATTTCGCTGTGGATGCAGCGAATAACCCGTTCATTCACTTCTGGTCGCTATCGGTCGAGGAACAGTTTTACCTGGTATGGCCGGCACTTCTCTTGTGCTTTGCGTGGATGCGGCCGGGCAAGCGTGGCGTTCCTTTGCTGATGCTCGGCGTGGCCGTCATTTCGTTTGCGCTCTGTGCGTGGCTGACAGCCGTTTCCCAGCCCTGGGCATTCTATTTTTCACCGTTCCGAGCTTGGGAATTTGCTCTCGGGGGGCTTGCGTCGATGGCGGTGCTGGACGCATCGGCCAAGCGCTTCCGGTACTCGCCTGCAATGGGTTGGCTCGGTATAGCCTTGATCACTCTAACCTATTTGAGAGTATCAGAAGCATCCCCCTTTCCCGGATTTATTGCACTGGTGCCCGCGATAGGCACTGTCATGGTGCTCCTCAGCGGCGCCCACGAGAGTCTCGGCGGGCCGAGTGCCATTCTCGGTGTGAAACCCGTTCAGTGGGTGGGAAAGCTGTCATATTCGCTCTATCTGTGGCACTGGCCAGTCATCGTCTATGCAACGATGCTGATGCCCGACCTGACGAATGTTCAGCGCCTGCTGCTCTTGGCATTGACCTTTGCATTGTCTCTTGTCAGCTATCATTTCGTTGAAAACCCGATACGCAGGAATGCTTGGCTGATCGCAGGGACGGCCCGTTCTCTCGGCTTGGCTGCTCTGCTCACTGCAACAGGCGTCACGATTGCCTATGCCAGCGCTTCGTTTGCAAGACACAATCTCAGTCCGCAACAGCAAACCATCCTTGAAGCTGCCGAGCGCCCCTCGGTGGTGCGCGAAACGGATGCCAGCTGCGTGCTTGACCTTGAAACAGTCAAGCCAAAACCGTGCGTATTCGGTGCTCGATCGTCAAACGAGACGATCGTTCTTTTTGGAGATTCGCATGCGGATCATTGGTCGACACCGCTCGTTGACATTGCAAAGAGGGATAATATTCGCCTCGTGACGTACATGAAATCATCATGCCGCGCGACACGAATAACAACGCGGAACTCGAAACTGCAAAGAGATTACACCGAGTGCGATGACTGGAGAGAGCGTGCGATCAAAGAAATTATTGCGATGAAACCGCAGACGGTCATCATCTCACAGCTTTCGATAAGCCATCTTTCCGAGGAAATCGGCGATCCATCCGAGTATCAAGTGCGCAAAAAGCAGTGGGCGCAAGGCATGAAATCTACAATAGAGGCCCTCAGCAATGCCGGAATCAAGGTTGTCTACCTTCGCGATGTGCCCACGCACACGTCATATCTCGACAAATGCGTGGCGCGCGCGCTCTGGCAACAGAGAGACCCGTCAGTCTGCGATACGCCGCGAACTGTAGCAGCCGACGATGACGATGCTCAAACAGAAAAGGCGATTATCTCAAGCATCAGGAATGCACGATATATCGATATGACTGATTACTTCTGCGATCATACGCTTTGTCATGCCATGATCGACGGCAAGTTGACCTTCCGTGATCGTCATCACATCGCAACGCCCTATGCTGAGTTCCTGGCTGCACCACTTGAACAAGCGATCTTCAAACGGACGATCGCGACGACGTTGAAAGCTCACCCCATTAGCGAGAAAAATTCCAAAGGCGACACACCTGTCAAGCTGCAGTAGGCTGCGCCATGGCCCAACGACTTGGCTCGCCCGGTTCAAAAGAGGCGGCGAGAAACAATAAACCGGAGAACCTTGCCGCCTCTTGTCGCAAGGCCGATCACCGGCAATTGGGGCACGTGTGGCGATCGGGCGACAGCCGACCCGGTGATGGAATGGGGAAACAACTATTATTGTGGCTGAACGTTCTCCTTTGCTGGAGAAATGCCTTCCTGCGATAACTTTGCGCCCTTAACTTTGCGCCCGACCCTTCGGCCAGCACTTGATTTACCTCTTTGTCCGAGCGATTTAATCAAGCAGGATGTGACATATTATTGATAATGCGCGATCTTTTCGTGTTCGCATTTAATTTGCGGGCACGGGAACGCTGGGATGGTGGCAGGGACAAGGAGGCCGGGCGTTATCCTGCGGTTAACCGCCAATCCAT
>NZ_JBBNAM010000292.1:0-16514 GCF_037994425.1 Phyllobacterium sp. | reverse complement strand
CTCCGTTCACACCATCAGTGTGAGGGACGACCGCCGTCTTACCAAGCAAACCGCGAGCGCAGCGCGCCGCTCAAAATCGCCGTAGTGAAGTGAGCAGTTGGCCTGGCAGCCCGTTACCCCATCTAGGCGGTCGCAGGCAACCCCGCTAACCCTTCCCGCAGCTTCGGCACCGCAAAATCCAGGAATGCCCTGAGCTTCGCAGTTACAGGCCCTTGCGAGATGTAGACCGCGCTGACCGGCCATGGCAGTGGTTCAAAGGCTTCGAGAAGTATTTTCAGTTTGCCTGCAGCGATGGCGCTTGCCGCCTGATAGGAGAGCAGGCGCGTGATGCCAAGTTCCGCCACTGCGGCGTCAGTTGCGGCTTCAGCGGTCGTCACGCTCAGCCGGGATTGTACCGGTATGACGACGTCATGCTTGCCTTCGACGAATGTCCAGAGTCGTGGCGAAGCGAAGCCCTCGAAAGTGATGCAGTCATGGCCGGCAAGGTCTTCCGGCCGCATCGGCGTGCCGCGCACGGCAAGGTAGGCCGGACTGGCATAGGTCGCCCGCCTGATAGTGCCAACCTTCGTCGCGACAAGATTGCTGTCCGGCAAGTTGCCGATACGGATGGCAAGATCAATATGGTCCTCGACGAGATTGACCTGGCGATCGCTAAGGCTGAGGCGCAAACGGATCTCGGGATAGGCTTTCAAGAACGCGATCACCACCGGCAGCACGTGCAGGCGGCCGAACACGATCGGCGCCGTGACCGTGAGATCGCCTTTCGGCGCCACATATTCACCTGAGGCCATCCGCTCCGCTTCTTCGACTTGTTGCAGAATGGCCCGACTCGCCTCCACATAGGCGCGGCCAGCATCAGTCAACTCCAGATGGCGGCTCGAACGGATGAGAAGTCGGGTATCGAGGTGCGCCTCGAGGTCAGCAACTTTCCGGCTCACGGTCGCAAGCGGCATGCGCAACTGCCGCGACGCGGCAGAAAGGCTGCCAGCCTCCACAGCAGCAAGGAGGACGGCCATTGCATCGAGACGGTCCATATTTCCTTCCATTATTCGAGAGGATAGCTCCTGAAATTCCTTCTACAGCGATATTATGAAAGTTACTATATCTGGGTTCGTGGTAAACGTGCGAGGATCCAGCAAAATGTCGTCCGCTCCGGCCTATTCCAGCGATGTCGCCTTCACACCGACGGTCAAGTCGATCCAGGCGCGCAAAGGCTCTCGGGAGGGCTATTCCAGCATGGAGGAACGGGGTTCCTGGCGGACACGCATTACGCCCGACCTTGCGGCGTTCATCGAGAGCCAGACCAGTGTTTTCCTTGCCACCGCCAACGCCCAGGGTCAGCCCTACATACAGCATCGCGGCGGTCCGCCCGGTTTTATGCATGTGGTCGATGACCACACGGTCGCCTTCGCTGACTTTGCTGGCAACCGGCAATACATCACCCAAGGCAACCTTGCAGAAAACCCCAAGGCGTATCTCTTTCTCATCGATTACCGCACACGGCAGCGCGTCAAATTGTGGGGCGAGGCACAGGTCATCGAAGACGATCCAGAACGCACGGCAAAGCTCATGCCGCAGAATTATCGGGCCCGTCCGGAGCAGGTGATCGTCTTCAAGGTTTCGGCCTGGGACACCAACTGCCCGCAGCATATTCCGCTGCGATTCGAGGCCGCCGAGGTCGAGGCCATCGTCGCCGTACGTGACCAGAGGATCAAGGAACTCGAGGCTGAAGTGGCGCGCCTGCGCGCAGCTCAGCCTTCGCGCTGAACCGGGCTACTTTTTGCGCTTGCGATTCTGCGGCGGCGATTTGTCTGCGAACAGACCGCCTTCCGACCTGTCCATTCCAGAATTTTCGTCTCCGACCGGCTCGGCCCGGCTCTTCACCACGGGCTCGGCCTTGCCAGCGTTCACATCCGAGCTGTTTATGTTTTGGTCCTTTAAAGCGAATTTGATGGCCATGGCCAAATGCCTTTCAAAAAAGGGATTGGAGTTAATGCTCGCAATATCGCGCCCTGGCGTAACCCCTAGCATGAAAATCGCCTTCGTCCCCTAAATATTCGAGCAGGACTCACCTGTTGTTGCCGTCCTGCCACGGAAGTTAAATAGCCAGCCTCAGCCTTGCAAAAGTAGCGACTTGTTAACCTTGGTTTTCTATTCAAATGGGGAGCCCATCGGGTAACATCACACCATTCCGTTTGCAGGCATCATGCGTATCCCCAGAACAAATTTTCCAGTTAAAACAAACGAATACGAGTTCGAGACCGAAACGGGGGAGGCACCGAATCGCCCGTCACCGTCGCAGGTGACTGCACCGGCCACGCCGCCTTTGCCGACGCCGCCGTTGATGGCGAAAATCCCCACGCCCATTGGCGCGCAATATGAGCCGGTCACGGTCCGCCGAACGATCACGCCGGCCGCGCCGGCAAGGCCTGTCTCGCCTGTTGTACAACCACGGCGAATGAACCCGATGAACGCGGACGATCCCTCTTTGCCCATCTCAAAGCGAATGTTTTCGCTTTCCGAGAACGTCCGCTTTACGCGCACGCCGGACAGCGAACTCCTGAAAGGCAAGCCGCTCCCGGAGATCAAGCCAGCACCAAGGCCGGCTGCCTCAACGCCAAGGCCGGCACCGGCCAGCAATTCGCTCCCGATTGCGCCTGTCGTACCCAAAGCGCCGAGTGTATCGCCAGCGCCACAGCGTGCGCCCGCCCCCGTTCGGGCAGACGTCGCCTTTGAACGCGCCGACAGGGCTGCAGGCAGTTCGCCGCTATCTTATGTGTCGGACTTTGCCTTCTTCGATGCGATGGAGATCGCCCTCAACAACCTACCGGTGATTACCGCCCCGCCCCGCCCGAGCTCGAAGCCGAAATTCAACCCGGACGAGATCACCGCCCGGTTTCGCGTCGTCGAATGGAAGGCAACAGGCACTCATCTGGCACCGAAACCTCACCTTCTCGCACCGCCGCTCGACGCGGAGCCAGTAGACGAACAGGCGAATGTGCCTATCCCTGCGGTTCTGGATCCGGTCGAGCCTGAACTATTGGTTGAGGAGGTGACCACGCCGACGGAAGTCGAGGTCGAAACGGACCCGATCCAAATCGTCATCGAAGCGGTCGAGGTACCAAAGCGCCGCGAGATCGCCAAGGCGGCACGACCCCTCGCGCAGCGCCAGTTCACGATTGCGCCGGCGGCGGAGCGGGCAATTCATGCCTCTCACATGGGCGGCTACGAAAAGCCGCCGGTAACGCTTCTGCAGGAAGCGGTCACTCAGGATACAGTTACGATCTCGCAGGAAACGCTGGAGCAGAATGCTGGCCTCCTCGAAAGCGTGCTGGAGGATTTCGGGGTGCGCGGCGAGATCATTCACGTACGGCCCGGTCCGGTTGTCACGCTCTATGAGTTCGAGCCAGCGCCCGGCGTTAAATCATCCCGCGTCATCAACCTTGCTGACGATATAGCGCGGTCAATGTCGGCCCTTTCGGCACGCGTCGCCGTGGTTCCGGGACGCAATGTGATCGGCATCGAACTGCCGAATGCGACGCGCGAGACGGTCTACTTGCGCGAGATGGTTGCCTCGGACAACTTCGATAAGACCAAATTCAAGCTCGCTCTCTGCCTCGGCAAGACCATCGGCGGCGAGCCGGTAATCGCCGAGCTAGCCAAGATGCCGCATTTGCTCGTCGCCGGTACAACAGGCTCGGGCAAATCCGTCGCCATCAACACCATGATCCTTTCATTGCTCTACCGACTGACGCCGGACGAGTGCCGGCTGATCATGGTCGATCCGAAAATGCTCGAATTGTCGATCTACGATGGCATCCCCCATCTGCTGACCCCGGTCGTCACTGATCCGAAAAAGGCGGTCATGGCGCTGAAGTGGGCGGTGCGCGAGATGGAAGACCGCTACCGCAAGATGTCGAAACTCGGCGTGCGCAACATCGACGGCTTCAATGCCCGGGTGACGAGTGCCGCCGAAAAGGGCGAAACCGTCATGTGCACGGTCCAGACCGGCTTCGACAAGGGCACGGGCGAGCCCATCTACGAGCAGGAGGCTCTGGATCTGAAGCCGATGCCGTTCATCGTCATCATCGTCGACGAGATGGCCGACCTGATGATGGTAGCCGGCAAGGACATCGAAGGCGCCATCCAGCGCCTGGCGCAGATGGCACGCGCCGCAGGCATCCATCTCATCATGGCGACACAGCGCCCCTCGGTCGATGTCATTACCGGCACCATCAAGGCGAATTTCCCGACCCGCATCTCCTTCCAGGTCACGTCGAAAATCGACAGCCGAACGATCCTTGGCGAACAGGGAGCGGAACAGCTCCTTGGCCAGGGTGACATGCTGCACATGATCGGCGGCGGGCGCATCTCCCGTGTCCATGGCCCGTTTGTTTCCGATGAAGAGGTTGAAAAAATCGTCGCGCACCTGAAGGCGCAAGGCCAGCCCGATTACCTCGATACGGTGACGGCGGATGAGAGCGAAGAGGACGACGCCGAAACCGAAGACAGTGCCGTCTTCGACAAGAGCGCCATGGCCGCGGAAGATGGCAACGAACTCTACGACCAGGCTGTCAAGGTGATCCTGCGCGACAAGAAGTGTTCGACCTCCTATATCCAGCGCAGGCTCGGCATCGGCTATAACCGCGCTGCCTCACTGGTCGAGCGGATGGAAAAGGAAGGACTGGTCGGACCCGCCAACCACGTCGGCAAGCGAGAGATCCTGCATGGCCGCAGGGACAGCGCCGCCATCGACGACGTGGACTAGAGTTTCACGTCAAATGTGAAAAGGCCGGCGCCAGTCGGCGCGGCCCTTTTCGTTTGGGGGATCAGATTCAGGCGGCGTCCTGGATCGCTGAAAGCTTCCAGTCGGAATTGGGCTTGCGCACGAAGGTCCACACTTCCGTCGTCTGGCTCGGGTCCTTTTCGTCGCCGTTGACCACGCGGCCGGTTTCGCGGTCGACCATCGAATCGATGCTCGAATAATGCATGGCGGTCGTCGCATATTCCGTATCGCCTTCGGCCCACGCCTCGGCAATATCGGCTTGCAGAAGCTTTACATCGGAAACGCTGTTGCGCAGGCCGTCAGTGGCGTTTTGACCGAGCTCTTCGGCGAGATAGGACATGGCCTCCGGCGTCGTCAACTTGCGCAAGGTTGCGTAGTCTTCCTTGCCATAGGCGGTCTGCACCTCTGTCAGGAGCTGTTCAAAACGATCAAGATCATCCTGCTTCAGGCCTATCTCGTCGCTGCCCTGCCCCGCAGTGTGACTGGACGCGTTGTTATAGCTGGCATTGCTGCCCTGGCCGGAGCCAGAGCCGATCGTCGGAATTCTGAAAGACGCGCCTGACGGTGCATTGCTGCCGGCGCTCCTGCCGAAAGCGGGTCCACCGGCAGGAGCCATGGTCGCCTGCCGCGACCGGAAGAAGCGCATGGCCAGCATGACCACGCCAATGATCAGGCCGATCTGCAGCAACATGCCGAGAAAGCCTGCGGCGCCACCGAAGCCATGACCAAGCAGCGTGCCGATCAAGCCGCCGACCAGCAGTCCGCCGATCAGGGAGCGGCCCATGCCGCCAAATAGACCCGGGCGCTGCTGCTGGCCGAGTTGCGGCTGCGCGGCCGAGGGCTGCGCCGTCTCCGGCTTCGGGCTCATTGTACGCTCGATCGGCGCTGCCGGTGCGGGAGCGGTCCTTGTCGGCGCCGGCGCCTGAAATGTCCGCGCACCTCGGCTACCGAACCCGCCGCCTCCGCGCCGGGCGTCGGCGTCATGCACAACGCTGAACGATACCGCCATGCCCAAGGCAAGGATAGCGGCAATCCGGCTGAAGCGGTTAAGAACGGGTAGCATGCAACAGTCTCCTCAATCATGTCACGAAACATCTGTATCGCGCATATGGTGAAAGAGGCCGGGCATTTGAAGGATAGGATTGCAAGTTTTTCGCGCGGCCGTCGCCGCTGTCACGTCTTACCTCCTTCGTCCTCCGGCTCGACCCAAGGATCCGTTTCTTCTTGTTGGGCGGTGGAGTGGAACCTCTGGGTCGGGCCCGGGATGACGCAGAAACAGCGCGTTAATAATGGCCGTCTCGCACTCCGTCGCATTCTTGCCACATCCCCCGGTAGTTTGGATCCCTGCTGCCGCGATGCCGCTGCATCATAGGGGAATGGGGTCGTTCTCAGCCGCTCGCCAACGTTGTCGATAAGGTCGGCTGTGGGACATGAATCTCCAAGTGAGGACCGGGGTTTTGGTTCATCAATGCATTGTAATTCTTGTACTATTGATATTTTTCGCATTGTTGGGAGCACTCGCGCTTTTTTCGAACAACAACGGATCCCTGCGGCAAACGCCCCCAACGTCAGTTGAATCACCGCTATAGCTGTTATTCTTTCCGAGAATTATTTTTCGGGAAACTTGCGTGATGCCTTCGCAGTAGCAAGAGTTTTTCCACTGGCATCCAGTGCTTTCACAGTAAAGACATATGTATGGGCTCCCTGAGGCGGGCAGGGTCCCTGATACTTGAAAGCGCCGTACGGGAGAGAAGCTTGGCCGCTGAAATGTAACCTACCTCCACCGTGCGCGTAGTCTGAGTTGCGATCGCTCATCCGAATATCGAGGTCCGCGGTTCCAGCCGGAACATTCCGGATCTGGATCGGCGGGGATTTGGGGTCGAAGCACTTTTTCGTCGGACCCCATTCGAATGCAACGTTCATGTCCGCATATGCGCCCGTCGCCATCCCAGCGAGTAATGCAATTCCTAATAATGTTCGGATCAAAATTCTTCCTTTCAAAAAGCCATACTAAATACCGGCATACCATTCGTAACCGCGGTCTTCCCAAAAGCCACCCTTCCCGCCCCAGAGTCCCTTGAAACTGTCGGTAAGCTCGATCCGCATGACATATTTGGCATGCTTGTAGCCGAGCTGCCGTTCGACGCGCAGGCGCAGCGGCGCGCCATGCGCCACCTCTAGGTCCTTGCCATTCATGGCGTAAGCGAGGATCGTCTGTGGGTGCCAGGCATCGACAAGATCGATGCTCTCGTAATATTTGCCACTCCCATCCAGTGTCTGCTCCAGCTCATCCGCGCAATAGAACACAGCGTAGCGCGCGCCGGGAGCCAGTCCCGCTTTCTCGAGGACGAGACCGAGCGGGACACCGGTCCACTTGCCGATGGCGCTCCAGCCTTCGACGCAATCGTGCCGGGTGATTTGCGTACGCGATGGCATTGCCTTCAGATCGGCCAGCGAGAGTTCCAAGGGCCGCAGCACCATGCCGTTCACGACCAGCTTCCAATCGGCAAAGTTGCTTTCACTGAGCCGCGCATACTCTTCGCTACCTGGCTCCGAAGTACCGTTGGCCTTGAAGACCGGCGAAAGGTCTGCTTCGCTGAACTCGCGTGCCAGCGGCTGGTGCGCCATCAAGAGGCGCTGGGCCCCCATGGTGAGCGATTCCGCCTTCTGCAGGATGTCATTCACGGTCGTGCTTTCGACAAGCGCATCGCACCCCGTCAAAAGCCCTGTCGCCGCAACGCTGGAACCGATGAGGAAGCGACGGCGGGTCAGGTCGATACTCATTTCGACGTTTCCTTTCCAGGCTCGATCCTCAGCGCGTAGTAGCCGGTGATCATCGAGCGCAAATTGTTCCAGACGCCTGAGACCAGCACCATCACGATATGCACGATGACGAAGGCAACGATGAGCGAGGCGGTGATGAAATGGATTGTCCTCGCGGACTGCCTGCCACCAAAGACGTCGAGCAGCCAGGGGAAGATCGCGTTAAAGCCCGGCGACATGGTAAGTCCGGTGAGCACCATAAGCGGCAGCAAGACGAATATCACCGCGACATAGGCAAGTTTCTGCAGGGCATTGTAATGGCGGGCCTGTTCCCCTTTCGGGAAGCGCAGCCGTGCGTGTTCGGCGACCTCATGAGCAAGATGGCTTGGCGTCAACTCACCCTTTGCCGGTGCAAGATCGCGGCGGAAATGGCCTGCGATGAGGCCGTAGGCAAGATAGACAAGGCCGTTGATGACGAAGAACCAGGCAAAGAAGAAATGCCAACGCCGGCCGGTTGCAAGGTCCTGATAGCTAGGAATCGTGATCCATGAAGGGAAGGCGCGCGGCGCGAGCTCGCCGTCCACAGTCGATGCGCCGAGCACGCCCGTCGTGGGAAGCGAGAGCGGCCCGATGCGGGTAATTCCCCTGATCGTGTCGCCATCCTCGACAGCACCGATGGATATGAACGATGGATCGGGTCTGGCGTCTGCGCCGTACTGCCCCCAGTAGAGTTCCGGATGAGCATTGAAGATTTGCAGGCCGCTCATCAAGAGGAAGCTGAGGCACAGGACATTCAGCCAATGCGTAATTCGCACAAGGGCGGAGTGCCGATAGAACAACACCTTTTTCGGCTTCGCCGTTCCGGATTCTGCGATGCTTGTCATAGGGGCCTCCACTGACGGAGCAAAATGCGGTTGTGCGTGGTGACCTGTCGAACCACGCACAACCTCTAGTAATCTTATTTCTTCTTGGGGGCCATCGTGCCCATGGCGTCCGATGTGCCGCTCTTCTTCATCGTGTCGGATTTCATTGTATCCTTTTTCATTGCCATCGAGTCGCATTCCTTCATCATGGCGTCCATCTTCATGGCGTCCTTTTCCATGCCGACGTGCTTCATGCAGTCGGATTTGCTCATCGGCTTCATCGGATCCATGGCAAATGCCACATTTGTTCCGGCAAGGCCTGCGGCCGCAACGAAAGCCGAGAGGGCAATGCGGCGTGCTAGAATGTTCATGGGTGTTCTCCTTTGGTTTGGAATAGACACGGTCGAACGTGCTTTAAGTTTCGGATACCATCCGGCATCCATGCATCCCGGTCGTTTGCCAGGAATCTCTGTTCGCTATTTTGTAACAGCCGCCAGAATCGGCCCGCCATTCGGCTCCTGCACGAGAATTGCCGAGCTCAGGCCTATCTTTACTGGCGGGAGGTCGATCTTTGTGGCCCCGCCTCTCCAGCTACCGACGTTGGTCAGGCTGTGCACGACATCCTTGTGCGGCAGGGTGCGCCCGGTGTTCTCGCCGCGTTTTACCGGAACATTGACGACCCGCCTGTCGTAAGTGATGAACCAGATGTCAGCGCCGTCCTTCGGCGCGCGACCCGCGCCAACCGTCACAGAACGATCCGCCAGTTCCAGCGCCGGAGCATCGTCATGGAACTGGGCTGCGATAATGCCCTCCACTTCTGAAATCCGGTTGCCCACCGCATCTGCGCGGCCATTGATCACCATCTGAGGTGTGAACGGCCCGTCGCGCCCGAGCGGGGTCTCATACGTTTCCTGGCGCGCTGTGAATTCCGCTTGGCCGAACGTATCTTTCCAGCCGAGGCGATCCCAATAGGTGACGCTGAAACTTAGCGCGAGGACGTTCGGGCGTTTGCTGAGCTCAATGAGATTAGCATTCGCCGGCGGACAGGAAGAATATCCCTGGCTGGTGAAGAGCTCGACCACCGTTAGCGGCTTCGCTTCACCGGCTGCTGCCATATTGTTGCCCCATGCGAGAAAACTTGCAGCAGCGCCTATCGCCAATGCAAAAAACCCCGCGCGGTTCCCTTGTACACCCATGCTAACCTCCTCGCGTTGTCGGCGGCCGGGCTTGCCACCGACTATGTGAGGCAATTCGCGACGAGACAGGGTTCGGTTACAAGGATCACGCATTGGTGATCATTCTTCGGTGGAATTCGGCACAGGCCATTGACGCGCTTGCGGCTTCGCTCTCATCTGTAACCTTTTCGCCGTACCTGCGAATAAGGAACGAATGGCAGTGCTGTCGCTCGAAACGCGATTGAAGGAACTCATGCTCGCCAGCCTTGCCGGTGATGCGCGCAGCTATGGTGTTCTGCTCAAAGAAGTGGCGAGTCACCTGCGCTTCTATTTTCTGCGACGGCTGTCTGATGCGCACAAGGGCGATGCGGATGATCTAGTGCAGGAGACGCTGATGGCGCTGCACACGCGGCGGGCAACATATGAGGTCGACCGGCCCTTTACGGCCTGGCTGCATGCGATTGCGCGTTACAAGCTGATCGATCATTTCAGGCGCAACCGCATCAGGGCGACGGTGCCACTCGACGATGTGGAGGATCTGTTCGCACAGGATACGTCTGCTGCCGCGGGCGACCGCATGGACGTTGAGCGACTGCTCGATGCAGCGCCGAAGAGGGCGCGCGACCTGATCTACCGCACGAAGATCGAGGGACAGTCCATTGCTGAGGTCGCGGAGAGCACTGGTCTGACCGAAACCACGGTGAAGGTCAGCATACACAGAGGGATAAAGGCCATAGCGACGAAGCTAAGAGGACGTGCCGCAAATGACGACAAATGACCTGATTGCGCGTCTGACGGGTGAATTGAAGCCGGTATCGCCCACGGCCGTCATTGGCCGCGTGGTGGCTGGCCTCGGGCTTGGGCTCTTCGCCTCTGCGCTGCTCATGTATCTATGGCTTGGCTTGCGACCCGACATGGCTGCAGCTGCGGGTACCATGCCGTTCTGGATCAAATTCGCCTATACGCTTGCGCTCGCTTGCGCGGGGGTATGGGCGGTCAAACGCATCGCGCACCCGCTCGGCAGCATCCGCATCAATGTCGCCCTGATCGCTGGCGCGATCGTCGTAATCAGCTTTCTCGCCTTTGCGCAACTCGCTGTTACGCCGCCGGAGAGATACATGGCGATGATGAAGGGGCGTACGATCAGCGTATGCACATTCAACATCGTCATGCTCTCGCTGCCGCTGCTGATTGCTGCATTCTGGGTGCTGCGCGGTCTCGCTCCGACACGACTGACAGTGGCAGGCGCCGCCGCCGGCCTTGCGGCGGGAGCGATCGCCTCATTCGTCTATTCATTCCATTGCGATGAAAGCGGGATGCCCTTTGTCGCCGTCTGGTATACGCTCGGTGTTATGGTAACCGGCCTCATCGGCGCTATCGTCGGACGCTACGTATTGCGCTGGTGATGGAGTTATGGTGCCTTTAGGCGTCGGATCCTAGCTCCTCGGGTCAAGCCTGAGGATGACCGAAAGGCGAGTGATCCATCGGCTCAGTGAGCCGCCCTCTCCGCACGATAATATATCCCGCCCCCTATCACCATTATCCTCTGGCGTGACCGGTGGATTCACAGCGTAACGGCTAAGCCTTCATCAACCACTCGTGCTCGGCGGCGTTATGGAACTTCCAGGTGCGCTTCGGACCGGCCATGACGTTGAGATAGTAGAGATCGTAGCCGTGGCAGGCAGCGCAGGGGTGGTAACCCTTCGGTACCATCACAACGTCGCCGTCCTCGATCGCCATGGCTTCGTCGAGCGAACGGTCATCCGTATAGACGCGCTGGAAACCGAAACCCTGCGGCGGGTTGAAGCGATGGTAGTAGGTCTCTTCCAGATAGGATTCGGCCGGCAGATTATCCTGGTCGTGCTTGTGCGGCGGATAACTCGACGTATGGCCGCCGGGGGTTATCACCTCCACGACCAGCAGCGAATCCGCCGGCTGATTTTCCGGCAGGATGTTGGTGACATAGCGCGTGTTGGTACCCTTGCCGCGCGTCTCCTGCCCAAGATCGTCCGGCGAGATCACCCGCATGGGCAGCCCGCCACCGAGGCTCGGCGCCGAGCACACCGCAAGCTCAAGGTCAGTGTCTGCCACAACCGACCACTCCGAGCCCTCCGGCAGATAGACAGACCAGGGTTTGCCTTCGAACGGCGACATCCGCGCGCCGAGCACTCCGAGATCCTCGCCGTTGGCGACGACCTTGCCCTTGCCGGTAACGAAGACAAGGCAGACTTCCTTGTCGCCTGTCATCCCGCTGACCGATTGGCCCTTTTCGAGCTTGTGCAAGTCGAAGCCTACATAGGTCCAGCCCGCGCTTTCCGGCGTTACGTGGGCGACACGGCCCTTCCCGCGCGCGGCCTTGAGCAATAGTTTCGACATGATCTACTCCTTCTTGTTCTCTAAGTCCGACGGTTCTGACGCATCGTAGATAATGAAGAATTGCCAGACGCCGTAGGCGGCAAATCCCAAGGCGATAACACCCCAGAACGGCGTGCCCGTTGCAAACTCGAAGATCGCCCAGGCAAAACAGAAGGCAACCACGGCGATGCGGCGCCATAGCGGACGGAAAAACGGGTGGTTCGAATCCTTGATCAAGCGAGACCTGCTTCCTTGATGAAGCGGCTAAGATTGGCATGGCCGAGCTTCGAATAAACGGCCGGATCGGCCTTCTTCGGATCCTGCTCGGCTTCGACCACGACCCAACCACTATAGCCCTTGAGTTCCCTCAGGACGCGAACATAGTCGATCATGCCGTCGCCTGGAACAGTATAGACGCCAGCAAGGACGGAATCGAGGAATGACCAATCCTCACGGTTCGAGCGCCACATCACGTCCTCGCGAATATCCTTGCAATGGACATGGCTGATACGCGCCTTGTAATGGCGAGCGAGCCGGGCCGGATCGGCGCCGCCCCAGGTAGCGTGGCCGGTGTCGAGCAAAAGGTGGACAGCTGCACCGGTCATTTCCATGAACCGGTCGATCTCCGATCCCGCCTGTACCACCGTTCCCATATGGTGATGATACACGAGTTGCAGGCCGTAAGTCTGCTTGATAGCCTCGGCAAAGCGCGTATAGCGCTCGCCGAACACGGTCCAGGCAGCCTTCTGCAGGACAGGTCGGGCTGAGAGCGGCAGGTCCTTGTCGGAATGAATTGCATTCGAGGTCTCGGCAGCGATCAGAACGGAGCAGCCCATCTCCTTGAGCAAGGTCGCATGGCCTTTTGCCGCCTCGAGTTCGGCATCAACGTCGCGCGTCAAAAGCTCGGTCGAATACCAGCCGCTGACGAGGCTATGGCCGTAGGATTCGAGAATAGGCCGCAGCTTGTCGGCGGTGCGTGGAAACTTGTTGCCAAGTTCCATGCCGATGAAACCGGCCGCCTGCGCCTGTTCGAGACAGGTCGCAAGCGATATGTCGCCGCCGATCTCCAGCATATCGTCGTTGGACCAGCCGATTGGGTTCGCCCCGATGCGGATCATTTTGTTCTTCCTTCAATGGCTATGTGCGTTGGATAAAAGGATCGTAGTAACCTACCCCCCCTCTGCCAGAGGGGGAAACTCCCCACGACCTGATCAATCACCAACCCGTTGCAATTTCTGTTTCTCTTCATAGTTCTTCCGCGCGTCGTTGACCTGGCTGCGTGGACTGACCTCAGGCACGGCGACATCCCACCAGAAACCACCCTCCTCGGTCGAGATAAGCGGATCCGTGTCGATGACGACGACGGTCGTACGGTCGTTCTGCTTGGCCCGGGCAAGCGCACCCTCAAGTTCGGCGATGGAGGCGACTTTCTCGGCAATCGCGCCGAGGCTACGCGCATGCGCGGCAAAGTCGATGTCGGGCAGAACCTCGTGCTTCGTATCCCTCAGGAGGTTGTTGAAGTTGGCACCCCCGGTGCCCATCTGCAGCCGGTTGATGCAACCATAACCGCGATTGTCGAGCAGCACGATATTGATCTTGTGGCCAAGCATGACCGATGTCGCGATCTCGGAGTTCAGCATCAGGTAAGATCCGTCGCCGATCATCACCACGACTTCGTCATTAGGCCTGGCCATCTTCGCGCCGAGACCCCCGGCAATCTCGTACCCCATGCAGGAGAAACCGTATTCGGCGTGGTAGGAGCCCGGCGCTCCCGCCTGCCAGAGCTTGTGCATTTCGCCGGGCAATCCGCCTGCGGCGTGCAATACGGTAGCTTTGCTGCCCATGGCGCGCTGTACGGCGCCGATCACCTGCGCATCGGAAGGCAGTGACGCATTGGTCGGCCCGGTTACCTTGGCCGCTGCCCGCTGCCACTCCTCCTTGCCACTATAAGCCTTGTCGGTCCAATCCGCCGGGGCACGGTAGTCTTTTAGAGCCACACTGAGTTCGATCAGGCCTTCCTTCACGTCAGCGACCAGCGGCTGGGCCCGGTGTTTCGCAGCGTCGAACGGCTGGACATTCAGGCCGATGAAGGTTTTCAGCGAATTCTGGAAAAGTGCCCAGGAACCTGTCGTAAAGTCCTGAAGGCGCGTTCCAACAGCGAGGATGACATCGGCTTCCTGCGCAAGCCGGTTCGCGGCGGCAGTGCCGGTCACGCCGACGGCCGCCATGTTGAGAGGGTGCGCATCCGGCAACGAAGATTTTCCACCCTGCGTTTCGCACACGGGAATGCCGGCGGACTCGACGAACGTCGCCAGTTCGCTCGAGGCCTGCGAATAGATCACGCCGCCGCCGGCAATGATGAGCGGTTTCTTCGCCGATTTCAGTGTGGCGATCGCCGCGGCAAGCTCCTCACGATCGGGCCGCTGCCGGCGCTGCAACCACACGCGCTCCTCGAAAAAGCTCTCTGGATAGTCATAGGCTTCCGCCTGGACGTCCTGGCAGAGCGCTAGCGTGACAGGTCCGCATTCAGTGGGGTCGGTCAGCACAGCCATTGTGCGCGCCAGCGCCGGAATGATCTGCTCCGGGCGAGTGATCCGGTCGAAATAGCGTGATACCGGCCGGAAGCAATCATTGGCCGACACGGTTCCGTCACTGAAAGATTCCACTTGCTGGAGTACGGGGTCTGGAACCCGGTTGGCAAAGACATCTCCGGGGAGAAGCAGTAGCGGCAAGCGATTGACATGCGCCAGCGCCGCTGCGGTGACCATGTTGGTCGCGCCCGGTCCGACGGAGCTCGTAACTGCCATCATCCGCCGGCGGAAACTTGCCTTGGCAAACGCAATCGCCGCATGCGCCATCGCCTGCTCATTGTGGGCGCGATAGGTCGGCAATTCTTCTCTGACCTGATAAAGCGCCTCGCCCAGGCCCGCTACGTTACCGTGGCCAAAAATCGCCCAGACCCCGGCAAAGATCGGCATCTTCTTGTCATCGACCATTGTCATCTGGCGGCTGAGGAAGCGCGTCAGGGCCTGGGCCATTGTCAGCCGTATAGTCTTTGTCATGTCAGTCTCCTCCCGGGAAGTTTGCCATCCCGGCGCTGGCTTGAATTGGTGCGCGTCCAACCATCCCGCAAAGTGAGATGGGTCAGGCTCCGGCCCCAGTTTTTGTCATTCCAACACCAGTCCTATGCAGCTTGTCTGCTGCGGCTGGCAAGCCAGGCCTTGGTCAATTTTTCGAAACGGCCGGCCATGTCACCAATTGCGGCCTCATCCGAGATCCGGCCCGAGAGCCATTTCTCCGCTGCATCCATGAACAATGTCCGACCGACGGCAAAGCCCTTTACGATCGGCGCACCTGCGGTGGCAACGAATGCCGCTTCCAACTCATCATGCGGCGCCTCCAATCCGAGCAGCACGACGCCGCGGCACCATGGATCGTTCTTCTCGATTACCGCCTCGATTTTCTTCCAGGCGGCAGGCGATGCCTGCGGCTCGAGCTTCCACAAATCCGGCCTGATGCCGAGCGCGTAAAGCTCCTCGAGCGCCTGCGGGATAGTGTTGTCATCGACGCTGCCATGTTTGCCTGCAATGATTTCGATCAGTAGTTCACGGCCCACCTTGCGCGCGGCTTCAAAAAGCGAGCGCAGCTTTGCCTGTTGCTCTTCCTTCAGCGCAGTCGGGTCATCTGGGCGATAGAAACACAGGCATTTGATGCAATGATCGACGGGCCATTCCGCCAATTGCGAGCCGATGTCCTGGGAAAACTCGAAACGCAGCGGCCGCGAACCCGGCAATTCTACCGGACGGCCAAGCCAGTCGAAATTGTGGCGGGCGAACTCGAACATCGCCTCGCGGCCAAATTTCTCGTCGAGCAGCATACCGTAGCCGCTTCGCCCGTTCGCCACCTTGGCGGCGGCCTTCACCGCCAGTTCCTTGAAGGCATGGATCTTTTCTACATCCGCTCCGAGCTTTTTCACCAGATCCTCGAGCTGCACGCGGTGATCAATGGCGAATGCCATCATCGAGGGAATATCGCGGCGGCGGGTCGTTGCCCAATGGACGTGATTGATCGCCTCATCCTTGCGCAGCGCGCGGTGGCGGCTGCCGTGCTCGAGGAAAAACTGGAGTTCTTCGAACGTTGGAATTTCAGGTGCGCACAGCAGTCTCGACACCGCAAATGCGCCGCAGGCATTGGCCCAGGTTGCCGCGGTTGCGAGGGTTTCGCCGCCGAGCCAACCGCGCAGGAAACCCGACATGAAGGCATCGCCGGCGCCGAGAACATTAAATACCTCGATCGGGAATCCCTTGCCGACGATCCCATCTTCAAGGTCGTCTGAAATGGCTCCTTCGTAAACGATACAGCCCATCGGACCGCGCTTAAGGACGATCGTACCGCTCGAAAGGGCACGGATTGCCTTCAGGGCGCTCAGGAGATCAGCCTCGCCCGAGGCGATCAGTACTTCCTCTTCGGTTCCGACAATCAGATCGCAATCTGCAAGAACGGTCTTCAGATGGCTGGAAACCTTGTCGGAGGCAATGTAGCGGCTGTCGCCCGCACCATGCCCGGCAAGCC
>NZ_JBBNAM010000291.1:0-2601 GCF_037994425.1 Phyllobacterium sp. | reverse complement strand
TGCAAAAGCACCATGTCGCCCTTGCATCCGACATCAAGACCATAGCCCTCCAGATTGAGGATCTTCGCCGGCTCGCTCGTCACCGCGGCAAAGCATTGACGCATTGCACTGCGGCTCGTCATCTGCGCAACGTGTAGGCCCATGCTTGCAACCTCCAGCATGTCGCCCTGTCCCAGCGAATACCACGGATCCATCACGCAATCATGGCCGAACGCCACCATGACACCGTGGGCGAGGAGTTCGGGAACGCGCGTCATGCCGCGGCGCTTCGGATAGGTGTCGTGACGCCCCTGAATTCCGATATTGATCAGCGGATTGGCAATGGCTGCGACACCGGCTTCCGCAATCAGCGGCAAAAGCTTGCTGACATAGTAATTGTCCATCGAGTGCATCGATGTGAGGTGCGAGCCCGCCGAGCGCCCGCCAAGGCCAAGACGCTGCGTTTCAAAGGCAAGCGTCTCAATGTGACGTGACAGGGGGTCGTCGGTCTCGTCGCAATGAAGATCGACCATCAGGCCGCGCCTCGCCGCAATTTCGCACAGTGCCTTGACGCTCGCAGCGCCCTCGTCCATCGTGCGCTCGAAATGCGGGATCCCGCCGACGACGTCCACGCCAAGATCGAGGGCCCTTTGCAACAGGTCGGCGCCACCCGGATAACGATAGTAACCATCTTGCGGAAATGCGACGAGTTGCAGGTCGATATACGGCGCGACCCGTTTCTTGACGTCAAGCAGGGCCTCGACGCCAAGGAGCCTTTCGTCGCAAACATCGACGTGGGTGCGGATTGCAAGGAGCCCTTGCGTCACGGCAAGATCGCAATAGCGCAGCGCCCGCTCAACCACCGCCTCATGGGTGAGAAGCGGCTTCAGTTCGCCCCATATCTTTATACCCTCAAGCAGCCGCCCGCTTTCGTTGAGGCGCGGTCGTCCGAGGCAAAGCGTTGCATCCATGTGAAAATGGCTATCGACAAAGGGCGCTGACACGAGCAAGCCGCCGGCGTCGATGACCTCCTGCGCGTCGCCATGAAGCTTGGGCCCGACGGCAGAAATCCGCCCGGCCTTCACGCCGATATCGATGCCCGTACGGCCATCAGGCAGCGTGGCGTTGGTGACTTTGAGATCAAACATGACGGACCACCTGCCCAGAATACTGCATTGCGGCACGGATCATCTTCCGGCTCCTTCGCTCGCGGCGTGCGTGACTTCGCCCATCACCTCGTAGATTTCAAGCGCCACGACCCTCCCCTTTGCTTGCGCCGAGCCGAGCTTTCGAAAGCGAATATGTTTCTCGCAGAGCTTTACGACCGTGTCGCTGGCAAGGATGGTTGTGCCATAGGCCTTGTTCATGCCCTCAAGGCGGGAAGCGACGTTGATCGTATCGCCCATCGCCGTGTATTGCAGGCGCTCGCTCGCCCCAACGCTGCCCACCACGGCCATACCGGAGTGAATGCCAAAGCGGGTGCGAAATTGCGGAAGCCCCTTTTCAAGCTGGGCAGCGTTGAAGGCACGAAGCTTTTCTTCGACCTTGAGCGCACATCGGCATGCGTGCCAGGCGTGCTCCTCGTCGACGATGGGTGCGTTCCACATGGCAAAGACGGAGTCGCCGAGGAACTGGATGATCGTTCCGCCATGCTCGTTGACGGTCATGCTGAAAACATCGAAGTATTCCGAGAGCATGGCGACCACGTCCTCGGGCGTGTGGCGCTCGCTGATGGTCGTGAAGTCATAGATATCAGTAAACAGCGCCGTTACCTGCTGGCGCCATGCTGCGCGCCCGCCGAATTGGCCCGACTGGATGCCGCGCCGCACCACTTCCTTTGGCACATAGAGCGCGAAGGTGAAGATCGCGTTGCGCGCCTTGTTCATCGCCGAGCCGAGCATCGCAATCTCGCTCACATGCGAAGCGACATCGATCGGCGTGGTAAAATCAAGGCTCTGCAGCCTGGTTGCGCCATCGGTAAGGCGATAAAGCGACTTTGTGATCAACCTTGCCAATAGGACAGCGCAAAGAAGGGCGAGAATGACCACAAAAATCGATACCCCCAGTGCCTGAAGCAGCGCGCGGTTGGCTGGCGCCAGCAGTTCGTCCATGGGGGCTGCCACCACGAGGCGATGCCCTGCAAACAGCAATGCCGAGCTGATGGGGGCGACCATGACAAGAAATGTTCGGCCCCCCACCTCGATGGACCTTGCTCCCTCGCGCCAGTTTTGGTCGGCCAGGACGCCGTGAATAAGCGGATCGGACGAGCGCTGCCCCTCGTCACTTCTGGGCGCAAGCACCTGTTGGGTCGCCTTGGGGTCGGAATGAATCACGAGATTACCCGCCGCGTCGATGATGAACGCGACGGTTTCCGGCGTCATCCGTTCGGCCGCGAGGAACCCGGTAATGGTGTCGAGAATGACATCGATCCCGATGACGACGTTCCCGTTGCCGCGGTGAGCCTGGGCAATCGTCATGCCAAGCGCGTCGGTGGTCGCCATTTCGTAAGGGCCGACCGAAACGGGACCCTCCCCTCGGGCGGCTGCTTTGTACCAGTCCCGGGTACGCGGATCGTACCCGGTCGCTTTCGTGCTGCCCTCGGACAGCCGGTCTCCACTGGCA
>NZ_JBBNAM010000290.1:0-9990 GCF_037994425.1 Phyllobacterium sp. | reverse complement strand
TGGCCAAGCATGTTGCAGATGAGTTGGCGGTGCATAGACAGGTGAACCGCGGGGAGCTTGGTGTCGTCATCCAGAACATGACGCCGAAGCTCCGCCTTGCGCTTAAAATCAACCGTGATTCAGGTGTTCTTGTAAGTCAGGTTAAAGCCGACTCTGCGGCGCAGCGCAGCGGCATTCTTGCTGGCGACGTCATTATAGCTATTGACGGACATCCGGTGGGAAACGCGACTGAATTCCGCCGGAAAATCAGCGGTCTGGCACCAGACACTGTAGTCCGGCTCTCCATTGACAGGTCTGACAAATCGCTCGAAATCGCCGTACGGCTTTCCAAAAAAGAGTATGACCGTTCTCCGAAAGCCGCCACGCCCTTCCTTGACTCAATTGTTCTGCTCGACATCAAGACGGAGGCCGAACCGATTGGCCAAGCGAACGGAGCGCTTGTCCTTGCGATCGACAAGGATAGCAAGGCTGCAGCGGCCGGTCTCGTCGAAGGTGACATTATCGTCAGCATAAACCGGCAAGCCGTTCATTCCTCCGAGGAAACACTCAGTTTGGCCAGGCGAAGTGCGCACCCGCTGCTTCTTGGCATCTATCGTGACAACGTCCTTCAATTCTTGGCGGTTGAATGAAAGCTCGAGTAGAAACGCGCCGTATCCGGTCGCCCAGCTGGAGAAATACGGCAAGCGCACGTGTTCGGTTTCAACGGAGCCTCAATGTCGGATTTGACAGAAAAAGTTCAGTTTTTAAGCGAACCCGGGTCCTACGCCGGCACTACTGAGCACGTCGAGGCGCATGAAACGCACATGTCGTGGGTCTTCATGACCGACCGTCGGGTCTACAAGCTCAAAAAGCCGGTCAGTTACCCATTTCTGGATTTCAGTACGTTGAAGAAGCGGCAGTTCTACTGCCAGGAGGAAATCCGGCTTAACCGCCAGCTCGCAAGCAGAACCTACATTGCGACTGTCGCACTGCGCCGCACGCGCTCAGGACGGTTGACACTTTCAAACAAGGGACGCGTCATCGATTGGCTGGTCGAAATGCGACGTCTTCCTGCAGATCAGATGCTGGATGCACGTATTCGCCGAGGCCACGTCAAGCCAGATGAAATCTGCACAGTTGGCGAATTGCTTGCCGCTTTCTATGCCGGCCGCTCTCAAAACCCCGTCGAAGGCTATGCCTATGTGCGTCACCTCGAAACTGAACAGGCGATCAATCGTTCGATCCTCCAGCGATGCGAGTTCGGTTTATCTGATCTCGTTACCGATGCGCTCGATACGGTGAACCAGGCGCTCATTTCGCTCGGACCTCTTCTTAGGGAACGAATTGCACGTGGCATAATCGTCGAAGGACATGGTGACCTTCGTCCCGAGCATGTTTGCCTCACGGATCCGCCGCAGATTATTGATTGCCTCGAATTCAACCGGGCAATGCGCATAATCGACCCTTACGATGAGGTTACCTACCTGGGGCTGGAGTGCGATATGTTGGATGCACCCTGGATAAGACCGCTTCTTAGAAAAATCTTGGAAGAGAAGCTTGGCGACCGGCCGAACGCGCAGTTGCTGGCCTTGTATGGTGGGTTTCGGGCCTTGCTGAGGGCGAGGCTATGTATCTCCCATTTACTCGATAGCCCATTGCGGAATCCCGAAAAATGGCGGCCACTTGCCGTGCGCTATATCTCGGCCGCTGAAAAGGAATGTCTTATTCTTCCCCGTGCTGTTGGGACGACACGTCGAAGTACAAAACTGCGAGCTACTTAAATATATTCTTTCTGCGTGAGAGGACGACCGGCAGCATAATTCGCAGACGTTGCTGGCGGCTTCCAAGCTAAGCCAGTTCACTATCCGCAAGCTCGGATTTAGCGTTCAACAGTCTTGAAGATTGGCAGTTCTCAAAACTGGCTTTCATCTAGATTGTGCCTTTGGCCTTCATCATTCGCTATGTCCCCCGGCCATAAATTCCGAAGCGATTTCTGCATCGCATTGCGGACCTGAGTGATTTCTCCCTGCGAGATATGCCGATCGATGAGTCTGAAGACAGCGGCAATGGCGACGTCGGGGTTACCGAGTGGGTCGTTGTTAAAATCACTTGTGACCTGTGCTATAAAATCCTGCTTCTTCCTCTTCCACACAGGTGCTGTAGAGGGATCCCATCCTTCAAAGAAGACGCCTCTAATGAGGATAGGCAACTGCGCCGATAGATCTGCTACTTCTTCAATCGACAAAAAATCTCGCATCGTGTGGAGCACTGCCCTCAAGAGCCGGTAGGAGCGACCTTTATCTCCCCAATTCAAATCATCGTCCAATTCATTGACCCACTGTTGCGCTTGCTCGGCTCCATGGGTGAAAGTAGTGATGCTGGTGTTGCTCATGAACGTGCCTCCTGATGAGCCAGTGCCATAGACACAGCATGTCGAGTGCGATTGCATTGAGCCAGATCAAATCCAGTCCATTGAGACGCTGTGGCGAAGATTAAAGCTCCTTTGTCTCGGCCGCGGACAGGAAGCCTCCGTCTTCTTCACCCAGCAGATCGGCGATGGATTCGTTGGTATGGAGCCGGCTGATCGCTTCGCTAATCAGAGGAGCCACCGATACGATCTCGATCCTGGACGTGGGTTCCGAACCGGCTCTGCTGGCTGACGGAACGCTATCGGTCACAACGACGCCATCGATAGCGGGACTTTCGAACAGTGCCTCGCATCCCGGGCTGAAGAGGCCATGTGTAGCAAAGACATGGACAGCCTTTGCGCCGCGTTGGCGGCAGGCAAGCGCCGTGCGAAGCATCGTTCCGCCGGTGCTGATCATATCGTCGACAATGATGACGGCCGATCCCTTCACCTCGCCAGCAAAAAGGTCCCCGGAGACGACTTCACGGCTGCGCCGCTTTTCCATGAAGCCGAATCCTATTTCTTCGGCCTGTATTGCTTCCAGCGCTTCCTTCAGCAGTTGAGCGCGCTTGATGCCACCGCTGTCGGGCGAAAAAACAGTAAGTGGCAGGCCTTGTGCCAAGCGTTGAATTGCAGGTACAAAGAGTTTTCGGACATCGAGATGCACACTTTGACACCGGAACGCATTCTGGAAAGCTGCCAGGTTATGCACTTCAAGTGTGATCACGCGGTCTGTCCCAACCGCTTCAAAAAGCCGGGCGACGTATCTCGTTGTAACAGGATCGCGTGATTTCGTTTGTCGATCCTTGCGCGAATAAGCCAGATACGGAACAACCGCCGTGACGCGGCTGGCTCCATTGTCGCGACAAGTCGCAATGAAGAAGAGCAGCTTGCATAGTTTGTCGTTTACGGAGGCACCGCCTCCTCCAGCGAGGCTTTGAAGAACATAGACGTCTTTGCCTCTGACGCTGACCAGTGGACGCGCCTTGTGTTCGCCATCCTTGAAGTCACGTTCCTCATGCGGCGCAACTGGGATTGAAAGAGTGTCCGCTACAGCGACGCCGAGATCGTTCGAGTCCTTTAGAACAAAAAAGCGCATCCAAGCTATATATCACGCCCAACTTGATTACATTTGACTTGCATCAACCATTTTCCAGTAATGGCCATTAAGCGTTCGGGTCACTGTGCCCGTCCTGGCCGGAAGGGTCGGGCGATGATGTTGCGTAAATCTGGTCTCAAGCGCCAGGAAAGGCTCAAAACGTAAATAGGGTCGTAGTGGGCAAGTTGCGCAGGTAGAGACAGGCATATTTGGTGCACAGAGCGCCGACGCTTTCACCATTCGGGCTCATCCGGCAAGTTTGATGATCGACATCCTAATCACAGCTCAAACGTATAACATGGGTCAGCGAGCAGCAATGAACGCCAGCGTGCGCTCGGCAAACGCCGGTGTTCGAGCTGCGATAAAGCCTGAGTTGCGCCATCCCTCTGCCATCGAGTGAGATAAACGGGAACCGTCGGGGCGCAACATCAAGCCTCCCACTGCCTCGACAAGGGCCTGTCCTGCCGCGACATCCCACGTCATGGTAGGGGCGAGCTGAGGATAGATATCTGCCTCACCGGTGGCGATCAAAGCCAACTTCAATGACGATCCAAGCTTGCGAACCAAACCAGGTTGCAGGTCATCGATTAGTGTCCTGGTCCTGTCATCACAGTGCGATCGGCTCGCAAGAACAATTGGCTCAGTACGTATAGCCACGGTTTCGCCGCGGATGCGACGGAGACTTTGGTAGCCCATGTGAGCATCGCATTCGAACGCCTGCCCCCCTGCAGCGAAGAATAACCTTCCGCTGGCAGGGGCGTATATGATTCCCATGGCGGGAAAGTCGTCAGCTACGAGCGCGACGTTAATTGTAAAGTCATCACGCCCGTCAATATATTCGCGGGTGCCATCGATCGGATCAACGACAAAGCAACTAGGTCCAGGCGTTTGAACTCGTATTGGGGAGAAGCTTTCTTCACCGATCATTGGGATTGCAGGATATAAATTGGAGAGCGCGCTTTTAATGATTCGTTCGCAGGCGACGTCGGCGGCTGTCACCGGGGATGCATCACCTTTGAAACGCGGTCGCAGCCCATTTTTTCTGATCTGAATGACTGCCTTTCCTGCTTTCACGACAACTGGAAGCAGCTGGTTTGCCATGTCAATATGCGCGGCGATATCCACTATTTCTTTGCCGTGGGGCCGCCTCACCTGTCCTGATCTGCAAACGTGCAGAGATTATCGTTTTCGGTATCATTTACAGCCGCTAGACTTCTTGACCGAAATCAAGAAGCATCATGCAGTTAAAATCTGCGCCAAATCATTGCATCAAACAACAGTTTGATGCGGATCAATGACTGGCTCCCCTTTCCAAGCCATCTTGCCCAAAAGAAGCGGATAGGAGATCAATCATGTTCAGTCGTATACTCATCCCTACCGATGGCTCCTGGTTGTCATCACTGGCTGTTGAAAAGGGATTGGAATTTGCAAGGGACGCCAATGCAAGTGTAACGATTATCACCGTTACAGAACCATTTCACATTATAACGGCAGAACCCGAGCAGATTCGTGGCACGCGAGATGACTACGAGAAATACGCGCGCATGGAAGCCGCGAAATCCCTCACAAATGCCGAGTTAAAAGCCAAACAGCTTGGCGTTTTACACCAATCAGTTCAGGTGGAAAGCGACGAACCTTTTCAAGCAATCATTGACGCGGCCGAGCAAAACAATTGCGACCTTATTATGATGGCATCGCACGGTCGGCGAGGTATCGGCGCGTTATTATTGGGCAGCGTGACCCTGAAAGTTCTCACCCATTCGAAAATTCCTGTCCTCGTTTATCGCTGAATTGGTCCCGCTTCGGTCCACTCTGCAAGGATGAGGAGCACTGAATAATGTGGCAGCAGGCAGAATGACCAGGCATCAAGCTCAACACTGAACTTTGCTCATAGTTCAAGCCGCCAGATACTTCTCGATTTCTGGGATCGGCAATTTCACGGGATCTTTGGCAATTTCCGCAATGATCAACGCACGTGTGGAAGGTATGAGATACTCGCGCAAAGTGCCGAGTGCTCTGGGCGGTGCGATCAACACGACCCGCTCGATCGTGTGGTTCTGAACGTGCCCATTGAGCCACCCCGCAACCTCGGCCAGAAAGGTACGCTCCGCTTTAGAATGCCGGTCCGTTTGCTGCACGGCGCTCCGCGCCGCTCCCTGTGATTGGTAGACTCGCCCTGGTCGTTCGCTGCCCTGCTCTCGCGTTGGAGCGTGCGTTTCGAACATCACGTCAACCGGAATGAGATTGAGCAGTTTTGCATCGCCGTCATTGCGCAAGATAACGGCTTTGGCGCCATTGCAGACGACCAGCCAGGTCTTTCGTGGGATTCCAACGTCTTCCATCCATTTCCTCCCTTTTTCGAACAGTTCATGAATTTTCCGGACCGACGCTGTCCGACTACGCCGCGACAAGCAGGTGCAACTTTCTTAGCTCTGCCGGCGGGGCTAGAAATTCCAGGACAGATCTTGGAGCGAACGGTATCGATCGGCTCCGTGCATTCAAACTCGATTTTGACGGGCGTTCTGATGTTGACGGGAATCCGGCTTAAAGCGACATGCCCGCCTCCGGTCGGGCCTCTTTCGCCTCGTCCGCCATCTCCGTCATGGTGGCTTCCGTGAGCAGCATCAGGCTCGCCGTCGAGACGGCGTTTTCCAACGCAACGCGCACGACCTTGGTGGGATCGATGATGCCGGTCTGAACGAGATCCACATATTGATTGCGCGAGGCATCAAACCCTATGGTGCCTGCCTTCTCCAGCATTCGGGCAACGACGACACCGCCATCAACCGCCGAGTTTTCCGCGATTTGTCGCGCTGGTGCTTCCAGGGCGCGTTTGAGAATCTTTACGCCTGTTCGCTCGTCGCCGTCGCACTTGGCCTCTTCCCGTGCGACTGCATCAATGGCACGAAGCAGAGCAAGACCACCCCCCGGCACAACTCCTTCCGCAACCGCCGCTTTCGTCGCACTGATGGCGTCGTCAATAGCGTCCTTCCGAGTCTTCATCTCCCCCTCTGTCGGGGCGCCAACACGGACAACGGCGACGCCTCCTGCTAGTTTGGCAAGACGTTCCTGCAGTTTTTCGCGATCGTAGTCGCTTGTGGACTTGTCGATCTCGTGTCGGATCTGATGGATTTTACCATTGATCTTTTCGCGCTTTCCCATACCGCCAATGATCGTTGTTGTATCCTTATCCACGACAATCCGGGCCGCCCGCCCCAACTGCTCCATTGTTGCAGTGTCCAGTTTAAAACCAAGATTCTCTGAAATCAGCTGCCCCCCGGTAACAACGGCGATGTCCTCGAGCATGGCGTTGCGCCGGTCGCCGAAGCCCGGCGATTTGACGGCGCAACCCTTGAGTACGCCGCGAATCTGATTGACGATCAATGTGGCGAGCGCCTCTCCTTCGACATCCTCCGCCACAATCAACAGTGTACGCCCGCTCTTGGCTACCTGTTCAAGCAAAGGAACCATATCATTCAGCGATCCAATCTTCCTGTCGCTGATCAGGATGCAAGCATCTTCCAGAACTGCTTCCATCCGTTCCGGATCAGTCACGAAATAGGGGGAAATAAAGCCACGGTCGAATTGCATGCCTTCAACGACTTCAAGGGTTGTATCGGTGGTTTTGGATTCTTCCACCGAAATCACGCCTTCGTCGCCGATTTTCTCCATGGCGTCTGCGATGAGTTCTCCTACGGCAGCATCGTTGTGGGCTGAGATAGCCGCTACCTGCGCCTTTTCCTTGCGCGTACCGACCGGTCGCGAAAGACTTTTGAGCGCTTCAATTGCTGCCCTTGTGCCACGGTCGAGCCCGCGTTTCAGATCGATCGCACTTGCACCCGCCGTAACGTTTCGCACACCGTCTGCGAACATGGCGTAGGCGAGAATCGTCGATGTGCTCGTACCGTCGCCGACGGCCTCTCCCGTGCGGACCGCCGCCTGCCGCAGCACCTGAGCACCAAGATTTTCCTCCGGGTCCTTCAGTTCCGTTTCCTTGGCAATAGTAACGCCATCATTGCAGACAATGGGCGGTCCCCACTTCTTCTGGATCAAAACCGATTTTGATTTTGGGCCCAATGTCACCCGGATCGCATCAGCGAGTTGCGTCGCTCCGCTCAGAATTTTTTCGCGAGCAGCCGAATGGAACAGAAGACGTTTGTAGGACATTGCATTACTCCCGGTAACCGATCAGTCTTGGTGACGATATACAGGACAGCAATCGTCCGCCTTGCGCTGGATCAAAAACAATGTCGGGAAAACCTTCATGCTGTTGAGCGGAGACCGGGGTCGGATCGGCTCAAACTTTTTGACGCAAAGTGATCCAGATCAAGGCGGGTTCAAGGAGTCTAAAGGGTTCATTTCAAAGACGATTTGGACCACTCCTTTCGAGCATCGGACATTAACGTCAATTTGCTGATCAGTGGCGCCGGATACAAATGACCCCTTGGTTCGCCCAAGAAGTCAACACGGCATTCCTAATCGCTCCGTCCACGTGGACTATTCCGCTTCCTTCCAAGCTTGCGTCCCTTCCTGGACATGCTTGAATCTTGGATCGTCGGCCGGATCCGCCCAACCTGCATCAGCCAGGGAGCTCTAGCTTAGATTTTGCGCGAGACTGCAGCAACGAAGACAGAGGCGGAACGATTTCATAACCCGGGCTCGATGTCTGTTGCCAATGCTATGCTTAATCAACGCCCGCGATTTCGCGCCCTGCCAAAACTGTCCGGTCGCGCTCCGTAAAGCTTGTCGCTTTTTGCGCTATGTCAAAGACTTTTTCGGAAATTGGTGACTAGCATTTTCCATGCGAAGCCCAATGACGGACTTTGCTAAAAGCCAGGGAGGCTCGCATGTCAGATGGTGCAATTAGACAGGACGTCATCGACGAACTTGATTTCGAACCAAGCATTGATGCCGCCAATGTGGGTGTCGCTGTCAAGGACGGGATCGTGACGCTGACCGGAAATGTCAAAACGTATATAGAGCGAATGACCGCGGAACATGCGGCAACACGCGTTAAAGGTGTCAAAGGGCTTGCGTCGGAAATCGAGGTGGTTCCATTTGGTTCAAACAAGGTGACGGACGAAGATATCGTCCAGCGTTGTTTGAATGTTTTGAAATGGAACACCACCATTCCGGAAGGCGCCATTCAGGTAAAGGTCAGCAAGGGCTGGGTTACGCTCGAAGGCAGGGCCACGTGGCAATATCAAAAAGACGCGGCGGAAAGTGCGATCAGGCGCTTGGCCGGCGTCGTTGGCATCACCAATTGGATTGCCATCTCTCCTCAGACGTCGCCAACCGATATCAAGAAGCGCATTGAGGAGGCCTTCAGGCGCGATGCCGAGGTGGAAGCCAAGGCCATCACGGTCAGCGTCACAGGCAGCACCGTAACCTTGGAAGGCCGGGTGAAAGCCTGGGCGGAACGCAAGGCGGCGGAACGCGCAGCCTGGTCGGCACCAGGCGTAAAATTGGTCGATGACCGCATTACCGTCCTGTAATTCAAACGGCTGATACTGGCCAGTCATGATTTGTTAGTCCAAAGGCCCAACAGCCTTTGGACTAAAGGAAGTTCAATATGAATAATCATAAGCCAACGAGAGGTGCATTCAAACGAACCGCATCGAGGAAACTCCTTCGGCAGCTGCGTTCAAAGATGTGGAAGCCATCTCAAAACTCCACCAGCCTGTCGGACGTTTTGCGACGAGCCAAAGGTGGCTTTTCGCACCGTCGCCAGCATCGTCATCCGAATGATATGTGAGTGGCGGAAAAAATGACGATAATGCCCGATTTTGATCTGATTTCTGCGGGCTGGCGCGCCGCAGTAAAGTTCATGGAGCGGGCAACATCAGACCATTCATCTCGGGAGGCAAACTCAAGGACAGATCTGAATGTTTTTGATCGTCCGGCATTAGAAAGATCGTGTGTCAATAGCGGTGTCCTGGGATGAAAATGCCTTTCCCCACCAATAGCCTCTGGCTTACCACCGTCTTCCCGGCAAAGCTGATGCCCGAAACCCTCCTGTTATTCGTCGGGCGCTTCAGTAGCTGGCACCAAATTGCGCTCGCGGCAATGTCGGTATTGATTTTTCTGCTGGATGCCGCGCCGCTTGAAATCCAGCGTCGCATAGTCAATGGAGCTGTCAAGGGCGGCGATTATCGTCCGATATTGGTGCTGTCCCTGATCTACGTAGGACTGGCGCTTACCCAAGGCTTCATTAAACTCCTGATGAATATATACCGCAGCTGGGTTGGCGAGATGGCCGTCCGAAGTTTGCGTCTGACCGTCCAAACGCTGACCAGTCGTATGCCAATGGATCGTGCTGGGGCCGACGATGTTGGCATTGAGAACTCGATGATGCTTGCCGAAGCCGACGCAATCGGCAGCTTCGTGGGTATCTACACGTCGGAGCCCCTGCTGCAGGGAGGACTGCTTCTCACTGTCGCTGGCTACATGATTTACATTCAACCTTCTATGGCTCTTGTGGCTCTCCTAATGATAACACCGCAAC
>NZ_JBBNAM010000289.1:0-2669 GCF_037994425.1 Phyllobacterium sp. | reverse complement strand
GGATTGGAATGCCCAGGCGACGCAATGGTTCGTGGTTTCCGATATCGGCATCACGACATACGCGGGTACCGATGGCCTCAACGTCTTCACCCGTTCGCTCGCCTCGGCAAAGCCGATCGCCGGCGTTGAGCTCCATCTTCTGGCGAAGAACAATGAAGTACTCGGCACTGCAACGACCGATGAGAACGGTCGGGCGACGTTCACCGCCGGTCTGATGCGTGCGACGGCTGCCCTGACGCCCGCTGTCATCACCGCCCGGAACGGTGGCGCCGACTATGTCTTCCTCGATATGACGCGCGCGGGCTTTGATCTCTCCGATCGCGGCGTCACCGGCCATGCTTCACCCGGCGCCATCGATGTCTTGAGCTGGACGGAGCGCGGCATCTACCGGGCCGGGGAAACGGTCCACGCCGCTGCCCTAGCCCGCGATACTGATGGCAAGGCGATCGAAGGCCTGCCGCTGACCTTCATCTTCCTGCGTCCCGATGGTGTCGAGGACCGCCGGATCGTCAGCCAGACCAGCCAGGTCGGCGGTTATGCGATCGACCTCCCCGTTCAGGAAAATGCCATGCGCGGCACCTGGACGATGAACATTCACACCGACCCAAAGGGCTCGCCGATCGCGACAAAAACCTTCCTGGTCGATGACTTCGTGCCGGATCGTACCGACCTGGAGATCAAGACCGAGGCGAAGGTTATCGGTCCGGAGACGTCAGCGCCAATCAATATATCAGGCAAGTATCTCTATGGCGCACCTGCGGCAGGGCTGTCGCTGGAAGGCGATGTCGTGATCAAGCCGACCCGCCAGGCGGACGCCTTCCCCGGCTACTTCTTTGGCCTTGCCGACGAAGAAGCCAGCGAAGACACGCGCCAGACCATAGAAGGCCTGCCCGACCTCGACGAAGATGGCGAAGGGATTACCGAGTTGACTGTCGGCGATCTGCCGGCGACGACGCAGCTTCTGAACGCCACGGTCTATATCCGCATGCAGGAAGCCGGTGGCCGCGCCATCGAGCGTTCGCTCGTGCTTCCCGTCAAGAATCAAAACCCGATGATCGGCATCAAGCCGGAATTCTCCGGCGACCTTGGCGAGAATTCGATCGCGAACTTCACCGTTATCGGCGTTGATGAAGACGGGGCGAAGCAGGCGATGAGCGGCCTGCGCTGGAAACTCTACAAGCTGAACCGCGACTATCAATGGTATCGCGACGGTACCGCCTGGAAATACGAGCCGATCTATACCGCCGAGCAGGTCGCCAACGGCAATCTCGATGCGTCCCTGGACGGAGCGAAGATATCGTCTCCCGTCGCCTGGGGGCGCTACCGCCTCGAGGTCGAAAGCACGCAGACCGACGGCCCTGCCTCGAGCGTTGAATTCGATGCGGGATGGTTCGTCCAGGCAACGTCGACGGAGACGCCTGACGGGCTTGAGATCGCGCTCGACAAGGAGAGCTACAGGATCGGCGAGACGGCGAAGCTGAAGGTCTCATCGCGCTACGCAGGCGAATTGATGATCGCGGCCGGTACGGAGACCCTCGTGGCCATCCAAAATGCATCCATTGGCGAGAACGGTGGCGAAGTCGATATTCCCGTCACTTCAAATTGGGGGGCTGGCGCCTATGTCACCGCGACATTGTTCCGCCCCGGCGATGCTCAGGACAGCCACATGCCGATGCGCGCGATCGGCGTGAAATGGCTGAAGGTCGATCCGGCGGAGCGAGCATTGCAGGTAGCGATCGATGCGCCGGAGAAGATGCTGCCGCGCGCACCGCTGCCGATCACCCTTGCCGTTGCCGGCGCGGGGGCCAACGAGGACGCCTATGTGACGGTTGCGGCTGTTGATGTCGGCATTCTCAATCTGACCCGCTACGAACCACCAAACCCTGAAGACTGGTATTTCGGCCAGCGCCAGCTCGGTCTCGAAATTCGAGACCTTTACGGACGGCTGATCGACGGCTCGCTCGGCGCGACCGGCAAGCTGAGAACCGGCGGCGACGGAGGCGCTGTGGCACTTCAGGGAAGCCCGCCGACGCAAAAGCTTGTTGCCTTCTTCTCTGGTCCGGTGAAGCTGGATGCCCAAGGCAAGGCGAATGTCAGCTTCGACATTCCCCAGTTTAACGGCACTGCGCGCGTGATGGCAGTCGCCTGGTCGAAAGCCGGCCTTGGCCATGCGACGAAGGACGTCATCATTCGTGACCCTGTCGTGGTGACGGCGAGCCTGCCGGGCTTCCTCGCCCCCGGAGATACCTCCGAGCTTCGGCTCGATATCGCCAATACGGACGCGCCGGCAGGCGACTTCAAGCTGACCGTTGCTGGCAACGATGCCGTACGCATTGGCGAGGCGTCACAGACGATCCATCTCGAGGCCGGCGCCAGATCAGCCGTGACGCTCGCTATCACCGGCGCGCAACCGGGCCATGGCAGCGTTTCGATCAATCTCGCTGACGCGGCCGGCCTGTCGCTGGATCAGACGGTTGATGTTCCTGTTCGACCGGCAGTTCTGCCGATGACCGAACGCCGCGTTCTGGCGCTCAATCCAGCAACCAGGCTGACCGTCGACAAGGCATTGCTGGCAGACAGCGTTCTACAAGGCGCCTCCGTCAGCGTCAGCGTCACGCGTTCGGCCGCCTTCGACATTCCAGCTCTGCTGATGTCGCTCGACCGTTACC
>NZ_JBBNAM010000288.1:0-5066 GCF_037994425.1 Phyllobacterium sp. | reverse complement strand
TGGTGAAGACCCTCGCATTGATGTCGCTTGGCCTGTCGCAAAGAACCAGCGGGCTGACCGTGCCGCTTGACGTACAAGCGGAAAGGCCGACAAGCGTGAGAGCAAGGAGCATCGTCAAACGGATCATGGTCCAGGTTCCTTCAGCTGTGGCTCGGGTTCCCTCACTTCGGGAACAGGAAGGTCACGACAAGGCGAGCGCCCCAGCCATCCGGGCCGGCCTCCGGGCTTTCTGCCCAGTAGCGAACCCCGGCGGTGAAACTGACCGGCTGCTTGTCGAACTTCACGAGCTTGGCGACGGTCAGGTTGATCGGCACCGACCATTGTTCGTCTCCCCAATTGTAGGTCGACTCGGTGTTGATGCCAAATGTCCAGGCATCCTTGGTCGTATAGGAGAGGAACGGCTGCAAGAAAGTCGAGTTGACATTGTCGCGGTCATCGTCGCCGGCAAAGGACCAGATGTGGTTCGCGAGCGCGCCGAAGGTCCAGGGTCCCTCCTGCTTCAGCACGACGGCCGTTGGGCCCGCGCCCCATTTCTCGCCGCCGAGGAGATCGTCCGTTGCCGTCGGCAGCAGGAACGCAGGTCCGACACCCCAGATGATGCCGCCAAGGCCCGGCTTCTTCGGTGAGAAGAAGAAGCTCTGCGTGGTATCGCCAAGGCCGAATTGATGGCCCGACGCACCCGCAATGTCATCCTGCCAGGCGATAGGCAGGATGGTGCGTGAAATTATGTTCCAATCCGCGTTCAGGGTGAACGGGATGACCGGCTGAATATTGATCGTATATTTGCTGCCATCTTCAGGGCCGTAGCCGCTGTCATAGTTTGCCTGGAACGGCACGCTGATCATGGCAGCGACCGGATTGGAAAGCTTCTTGGCAAGGTCTGCGCTGGATTCCTGCGCGTGCGCCGCCAGCACAGATGCTGCCAGCAACAACGAGACGACCAGACAGTTCGCAAGTATAGACTTCATATCGCAACCCCCAACTGCAACAATACTTGAACGCAAATCAGAAGTAACACTAAGCCAAGGCGATCGGATTTGCCATAAGCATCGAAACGCTTGCGTGATTGGTAAGGGCCCTGAGACCGGGCCCGGCATTCCGTCGATCCTTCTCTCTTGTTATAGCACCGTCTGGATCGGCTTGGCGGAACTCGCTTTCCGTGCCTCGATTAGCCGCCGCGAGCGGGTCATTTCCGGCGGGTAAAATCCCTTATCCGCTCGCGCACCACCCGGGCGAGATTCTGGGTGCGGCGATAGAGGTGGAGCTGCGACGCCGCCTGTCGTGCCGCGCGGTCGGCTCCGGGGTTGAGGCCGATGACCAGGGTTCCCACCTGTTCGCGCTCGCGGAAAAGGCGGGAGGCGACCGGGTGGTCGGGGACCGCGCAAGAATCGGTTCTGTCGACATTCGGATCGTCGAGGTGGTTCTTTAGCATCTCGATCATGAGTAGGACGCCGGGTGAATAGCTGCCGAGGCTTTCATCGTACGCCGTCTTCCAAGTCCAGGCTTCGCCTGCCTCGACAAAGACAACGAGTACGGCAATGGTCTTACCGTCAAGCTCCAGCGCGTGAATGCGCGCAAGATCGCGAGCGGCGAGATTATTGACCGCCTCCCGCGCGAAAGCCGCGCGAAAACGATCAACCGCCATCGCCGACCCGCGCTGGCCTTTCCATCCGCTTGCTTCAAGGGCGAGAAACTCTTCGAGTTTCAGGCGAATGCTCTCCTCGCTGCGGCTGACGGTGTAGGTAAGCTTGCCCTTTTCCGCCAGGCGACGCCATAGCCGGCGGTACTCCTTGGCATGACGGTTGCCGATGGCTTCGCGAAGATACTCTTCGCCGTCGAGTGTGCTTTCGATGAACGGACGTTCGACCTGATTGACCGTGGCGAGCGGCAGGCCGCGGTCCATGGCAACCGAGCGGATCAACTGCGCCACCGGCCGGTTCAACAGCATGTCGGGCAAAACGAGAATCTGCGGCAGCTTCAGATGTTTGCGACCGAGCATGTCGAAGAAATCGTTGAGCACGCCGACCGGATCGTCACGGTCGATCAATGGCGTTCCCTGCGGCCCGAACGGAGTAGCCCAAGCCCGGATGATCGAGGCGGAGATGGCGAAGCCGGGCCGCTCGATCGTATAGGGCATGACAAAACGCAACCGGCTCTTGGCGTCGTTTTCGTCACGCACGACCATCAGGCGCACCTGCCTGTCGTCAAGCCGGGGCATGGCCGGGGCAAGGAAACGCGGATTGAAGAAAATATTGGGCTCGATCGTGCGGTACGTCAGATAGTAGAGTTCGTCGAGAAGCTCGAAGCCGGCCGACGCCGAATAGACGGACAGCTTGCGCGGAATGCCACGATTGCCAAGGGATTCCTCGATTTGTTTGGCTGCATCTGCCGGATTATCGAAGCCGGATAGCTGGGCTATGATCTGAGCGGAGGGACCTCCGGCCAATTCTTCAAGAAGGGGTGTAGCAGCCATCAAATCTCTTCCTTGGCGGGCTTCGTGTCGACCCCGCCGGCAAAAACAAACATGGTAATATTCAGGCGATAATGAACTGTGAGAGCCAAAGTTACGGCTTCGAATACCATCGAGAAGGCGGTAGCGCAGGCCGCGCCGGCAAGAGCATAAATCGGTATAAGCAGGATGCTCAGACATATATTGACGATCAGCGTTACCGCATAAACAGTCGCGCAGATCTTCTGCTTGCCGGCCATGTTAAGCAGGCTCTCTGCCGGGCCCACCGAGGCGCGCGCAACGACGCCGATCACCATGATGAAGAGCAGGGGATAGCCATCGGTAAACTGCGCGCCGAAGAGATAGAGAAGCGGTTTGCCGGCCACCAGCAGCAGTATTGCCATCGCGAGAGACGGCCAGAAGGTCCAGCGCGCCGTCTCGCGGGCAAACTGCCCGAGCTCCGCCTGGTTGTGGCCCTGCATCAGTTCGGAATAGCACTGGGCCGCGCCGGCCTTTACCGAGAAATAGACGAAATGCACCAATGCGAGCAGTTTTACCGTGGCGAAATAGGTTGCGACTTTCTCGGGGTCGAGGAAGCGACCGACCATCAGTACATCGGCATTGGTCAGGAGAAAGAAGAAACCCTCGACGAGAAAAATTGGCAGCGATATCGCAAACCAATGGCCGAATTCGATAGTCTTCGGGCCAGCCTCTACGACCTTTCTGAACCGGTATTTGACGACGAAGAGCTGGACCAGGCTTGTTGCATAGGTTGCAATAATCGCCGAAATCACGGCGATCATCGCAGTCGGAGCGAAACCTGTAACATGGCCGATACTCATCACGACAAGAGTAAGGATTGGCCGAACGATATAGGTCGGGGTTAGTGCAACGAGCGCCCAGGAGCGTGAGCGGGCAGTGCCGTCGAGCGTATCGCCGAGCGCGATCATAGGCAGGCAGATAAAGCCCACCATGAACGGCGCAACATAATAGGATTCGATCCTGTCGCGGAACAGGTAAACGCTTACGGTGCCGATAAGAGCGACAATGGTGGTCAAACTGACGGCAAAGGCCTTGCTCGTAAAGAGTATGCCGCGCAAATGCTCAAGTTGGCCACGCTCGAGATATTCGGGTACGAAGCGGATAACCGTAGTCTGGAACCCGAGGCAGGACAGGTTCCCGAGGATGACCACCGTAACCCAAACGAGCACGAAGATGCCGTATTCGAACTGGCCCATCCAGCGTGCGAAGATCACCTGCGAAATGAGGGCGATCATGGCGCTTATGATGCGAACGGAGAAAGCAATGAGCGAGACGCGCTGCGCAACGGCATGCTGATTCGACCCGTCGAACAACTGATCTAGGCGCGAAAGCCACGGATTAAGCTGTTCTGACAGTCTTACCGGCAATAGCCGATCTGCAGCTCGTACCGCAGAAATTCGCAAAGGCCGCTCCACTCGCATTCAACCCAGGGTTCATAGTCCGTAAACGTTTAGAAACGGTTCGGAAAGTCAACGCGCCTCAACACACGCCCACAAGAGAAAGGCCGCGTAAGAACGCGGCCTGATGGTTGTATATTTGGAGGGGCTCAGACGAATGCGCCGTGACAATGCTTGTACTTCTTGCCGGAGCCGCATGGGCATGCCTCATTGCGGCCGACCTTGCCCCAGGTCTTCGGGTTGTCTGGATCACGGTCAGCTGGATCCACAACGCGCAGATCCTGCTGTACGGCAACCACGCTGTCCTCGCCGAAATCGTCTTCGCCGGTGAAGCCGTCGATGTGATGGCCTTCCATCTCCGGTAGTGCGGGCTCGGGGGCCGCCGCAGCTTCGCGCACCAGTTCGACACGCATCAGCTGCGACGTTACATTCTGTCGCAGATTGACGAGCATCGTCTGGAAAAGTTCGAAACCTTCGGTCTTGTATTCATTGAGCGGGTCGCGCTGCGCATAGCCGCGGAAACCAACCACCGAACGCAGGTGGTCGAGATTGACCAGATGCTCGCGCCACAGCGAATCGAGCGTCTGCAAGATCACCGACTTCTCGACATAGGCCATGATCTCCGGGCCAAAGCGCTCGGCCCGGTCAGCCGCTGCCTTCTCGACGGCTTCGGTCAGGCGCTCGCGAATGTCATCGGGGGTGATGCCGTCTTCAAGCCCCCATTCAGTCACAGGCAGATTGAGGTTGAGGATGTTGCGGACATCCTCGTCGAGCTGCTTGATGTTCCACTGTTCCGCATAGGCGCCCGGAGGCGTATGACGCGCGATCAGGTCGTCGATCACATCCTCGCGCATCTCCTTGGTGGTCTCGCTAAGGTCGGTACCATCCATGAGTTCGATGCGCTGTTCGAAGATCACCTTGCGCTGATCGTTCATCACGTCGTCGTATTTGAGCAGGTTCTTGCGGATATCGAAGTTGCGCGCCTCGACCTTCTTCTGCGCCTTTTCGAGCGCCTTGTTGATCCAGGGATGGACGATTGCCTCGTCCTCCTTGAGGCCGAGTTTCTGCAGCATGCCGTCCATGCGCTCGGAGCCGAAAATGCGCATCAGATCGTCCTGCAGCGACAGGAAGAACTTCGAGCGGCCCGGATCGCCCTGACGGCCGGAACGGCCGCGCAA
>NZ_JBBNAM010000287.1:0-34694 GCF_037994425.1 Phyllobacterium sp. | reverse complement strand
CTTTCGGCCTTATCCAAAACTATTGTTCAAGTGACATCGGTCGAGAGACTCGATATGTGTGTGTGATGTTGACCGATAGAGCAAACAATTCAAGTGCTTCTACCGCCGCGCCGCCCCACGTCGAATTCCGCAAGGAAGGCGATCGCGCGACTGTTGCGCTTTCGGGAGCATGGACAACCCGCAATGTGCGACGGGTTGACGACCGCATGCGCGAAATCGAGCGCGACACCAGTATTTCAAGCCTTGTAGTCGACCTTTCCGGCATTGAACTGCTCGATACAGCCGGAACATGGCTAATCGAGCGCTTGCGCACCACGCTGCAGGAAGCGGGCAAGGAGGTCAAGATCGAAGGCCAGGCGGAAAGCTGGGGCGCGCTCTTTGATGCGGTCGGTGAGGCAGCCACGACGCCCGATGATTCGCCGCCACCAGAGCGTATTTCCCTGCCGGTCCGGTTTCTTGCCACGATCGGCCGAACCGTCTACGCCTTTGGTGATGACTTCGTCAAATCCATGCACATTCTTGGCGCCACCGTTCGGGGCGCACAGATGAAGGGCAGTCGCCGCGGCAGCATCCGCCCGGCGGCCATCGTGCATCAGATCGACAGCATGGGCATCGGGGCCGTGCCGGTGGTGGTCCTTATGTCGACGATCATTGGGGCGATCATCGCACAGCAGGGCGCGTTCCAGCTGCGCTATTTCGGCGCCGAGATTTTCGTTGTCGACCTCGTCGGCATTCTCGTGCTGCGCGAGATTGGCGTTCTTTTGACTGCAATCATGATTGCGGGCCGTTCGGGGAGCGCGATCACCGCCGAAATCGGCTCGATGAAGATGCGTGAGGAGACCGATGCGCTTACCGTCATCGGCCTTAATCCAGTCGGCGTCCTCGTGTTTCCGCGACTGGTCGCCCTCGTCATATCGCTGCCACTCCTGACCATCATTGCAGATTTTTCAGCGCTTGGCGGCGCTATCGCCATTACCTGGGCCTATTCCGGTATTACGCCGGATGCGTTCATCCAGCGGCTGCGCGATGCCATTGACCTTTCGAGTTATCTCGCAGGCCTGATCAAGGCGCCGTTCATGGCGATGATCATCGGAATTATGGCATCGGTCGAAGGCATGAAGGTGGGCGGCAGCGCCGAATCGCTTGGCCAGCGCGTTACCGCATCCGTTGTTAAATCCATTTTCGTCGTGATCGTGGTCGATGGCATCTTTGCAATCTTCTACGCATCGATCAATTTCTGAGCCGGAGACTTGAAGGCCCGATGACTCCGACAGCACAGCAGGAAAGCGACGATCCAGAAGAACGGGACGTTATCCTCTCCGTGAAGGACGTGAGCGTTTCCTTTGGCAGGTCAACCGTACTCGACCATCTTTCCCTCGATGTTTATCGCGGCGAGATTCTCGGCTTCGTCGGGGCATCCGGCACCGGAAAGTCCGTTCTGATGCGTACTATCCTCGGCCTCAATCAGAAGCAGTCCGGCGCTATCAGTATTTTCGGTCATGATATCGACCATGCGACCGAACAGGAAAAGCTGAGCGTTGACATGCGCATGGGGGTGCTGTTTCAGCATGGCGCATTGTTTTCCTCGCTGACCGTGCTTGAAAACATCCAGGTGCCCATGCGCGAATATCTCGATATTCCGGAGCGGCTGATGGACGAACTGGCGCGACTGAAGATCGATCTCGTCGGGCTCAAGCCGGACACGGCCGAAAAGTTTCCCTCGGAACTGTCCGGCGGCATGATCAAGCGCGCCGCGCTCGCCCGCGCCCTGTCGCTTGATCCCGAGATTGTCTTTCTGGATGAACCGACTTCGGGCCTCGATCCAATCGGCGCCGCTGATTTCGACGAGCTTATCGCCAATCTGCGCGACACTATGGGCTTGACCGTCTACATGGTGACGCACGATCTCGACAGCCTGTTCGCAGTGTGTGACCGAATCGCTGTATTGGGAAAGAAGAAGGTTCTCGTCGAAGGAACCATCGAAGACATGCTGGCGTTTGACGATCCGTGGGTCCAGGAATATTTCCGTGGCAAGCGCGCGCGCCAGATCGTCAATGACGGCAAAACGAGGCGTCGGTCAGGTGGTGGCCAAGCTGCACCACGTTCCGCGCAAGGGCAAGAGGGTCAGGTAAACTAACGCATGGAAACGAAAGCCAACTATGTTCTGGTCGGTGTTTTCACGCTCGTGATCTGTGCCCTTGCGTTCGCATTCGTCTACTGGATCGCCCGCTATGGTGACCGCAGCGAAACAGCGACGCTTGAGATCCGCATTCTGGGCTCCGTCACAGGTCTGTCGGAAGGCAGCCAGGTGCTGTTCAACGGCATCAAAGTCGGCAGCGTCAAGAAGCTCTCGATCGACGACAACAATCCCGACGCCGTAATTGCCCTGACCGAGGTCAATGCGACAACGCCCATCACCCGGTCCACCCAGGCGACACTTGGGTTTGCGGGCCTCACCGGCCAGGCATTTATTGAGTTGAAGGGCGGCAAGCTCAACGAGCCGAATCTCCTCGAAGAGGCGGCCAAGGACGAACAGATTGCGCGCATGGATGCAGACCCTTCGGTGGTCAACAACCTGTTGCAGAAGGCGCAGACCATCCTCGAGCGGGTGGATGGTGCGGTCAGTTCGATCGAGAGCTTCATAACCGAGGTCAAGGGACCGCTGGTCGACACCGTTAACAACACCAAGAAATTCACCGACGCGCTCGCAAACAATTCCGAGGTCATCGACAAGTTTAGCCAGAGCGCGGAGGACGTTCAGGCGGTTGTCAAGGAAGCTCGCGAGATGATGGCGAAGCTCAACAATGCGTCGACGCGGGTCGACGGTGTTCTTGCCAAACTCGATACGCAATTGTCCGATCAGGACGGCAGTGTGGTCCGCGAAGCGCGCGAAACCATGAAGTCTTATCGGGCCGTCGCGGATAATCTCAATGCCCGTCTCGGACCGATCACCGACAATATCAACCGGTTCTCGGGCCAGGGTCTGCGCGACGTCCAGGCGCTCGTCAATGAGAGTCGCCAGTCGGTTCAGCGCATCGAGCGGGCGATTACCGATCTTGGGAAAAATCCGCAGCGCGTCATTTTCGGCGGCAGCGGCGGCAGCGTTCCTGAGTATGATGGACGGACACGCCGTTGACTTTGCTCGATTCGCAAAGCATGAAGGTTAATAGATATTTACGCTTCGTTTCGCTTCGTTGGGGGGCATTGGTGAGTTTCAGGACGACGGTTCCCGCTTTGCTGATTGCCCTGTCCGTTTCCGCCTGCGCAAGCAGCAAGAAGCTTGACACGTTCGATCTGTCCAGCCCGTCGCCCACCGTATCCGCCTCAAAAAAGCAGGGCCGGCAAATCCTCATCGCGCCACCGTCGGCGCTCAAGGCACTCGATGGTGAGAATGTTGTTGTGCGATCGGGGCCGCACTCGATCTCTTATCTCAAGGGTGCGCAATGGGCTGACCGCCTGCCAAGCATCGTGCAGTCGCGCTTCGTCCAGGCCTTCGAAAGCACGCATCGGTTCGGCGGTGTCGGCCGTCCGGGCGACGGCCTTGCAATCGACTATCAGGTGCTGAGCGAGGTCCGGACCTTCGACATTGATGTTGAGAGGGGCACGACTGCGGTTGTGGAAATCGCCATAAGAATCCTGAATGACAAGAACGGGACCGTGAGGGCATCACGGGTTTTCCGGTCGACGTCGCCAGTAAGCGGACCGGGCAATGACGCCTATATCGCCGCACTCGACCGCGCCTTCGATGATGCAACATCCGACATCGTCTCTTGGACGCTGACGGTCATTTAATACATTTTCATACGATCGTTATTTTTGGACAACTCATTTTGAAGTTGGATTGCCGATGCATCGCAAGCAATCTCTTCTTCAATTTGTCAGGCGCCTCTCCAGACCGCAGATGTTGTTCTTGGCGACCGCGGGATCGGCAGTTATGACCTGTTCCTCCTTCGCGGGCAGTGCTGTCGGCAAAAATGAAGTGCAGGCGGAAAGTGGCGAATCGATCGGCAGTTTTGAACGGAAGATCGCCGACCTGCAAAAGAGTCTCGACGGCGAAAAGGAGAGGGTGACACGCTTTTCGCAAGCAAATCGCAAGCTCTCGAATGAAGCCGAGGCTTTGCGCGAAAAGATTGACGCGCTGATGAACCGACTGCATGGTACCCAGCAAACGCCCCAATAAAAAACGCGGCTCGAGGGCCGCGTTTTTGTTTTCATCGGGTCATCGCCTTAGCGCAGGCGGTTACTCGCATGGGCCAGCATCGTATAGACCTTGCCGGTATCCGATGTCAGGTAATTCTGCGTCGTGACATTGTCGCGGTCGTTGCGGCTCACATCTTCGAGCAGTCGCTCGAAATCATCCATGTAACGATCGACGGCACGGCGGAATTCGCTGTCGGCCTGATACTTGCGCTTGATCTCGTCGAAGGTCTGCTGACCCTTGAGCGTATAGAGACGGCGGGTAAACACGTTGCGTTCGCCAGCGCGGTAACGCTGCCACAGCTCGACCGAGGCTTCGTGGTCGATGGCCCGCGTGATGTCGATCGACAGCGAATTCAACGATTCAACCACTTGGCCGGGCGAACGGGCACCGCTTTCCGGCGCTTTTTCCTTGGGCTCGGATTGCGCTTCATCGCTGGAGGCACGGCGGAGGAGATCCGATACCCAGCCGTTGCCGGCGGGGCGAGGCGCATTGCCACGAGCATCAAGGCTGCCGCGCAGCGGAGTGGACGCAGGAGCTTGCGTAGGCTGGGCGGCCGGCGCAGCCGGTGTGCGCTGCGGTTGCGTTGCGACGCTTGCCGACGCCCGTGCCGGGGCGGCGACGCGGGCCGCGCGGCTTTCGCCAACGTCAGTCAGGCGGCCCGACTTCTGAACGATTTCAGAGAGTTCCTTGAGTGCGTTGATCTGCTCGGAAACGGCCTTGCGCATCTGGGCGGTCGACTGCTTGGCTTCCTCCGGCATATCGATGACGCCGCGCTGCAGTTCGGATCGGGTCTCTTCCAGCTCCGCGCGGATTGCGGCCGAGGAGCGGCGGATTTCGTCCGTTGCCGTTGCGAATTTCTGCGAGGCCTGTTCAACGACTTCGGAGATCGAATTGCGGATCTGCTCCGTTGTCTGCGAAGCACGGCCCTCCGCGCGATCAAAGGCCGAGGAAACCAGCGTTTCGAACGAACGCATGGTTTTCTCGATGCTTTCGGACTTCGCAATAAGTCCTGCCGCAAGCTTTTGGAGCGCGTCCTGGCGCTCGTCGAAGGTCGATGCGAGGTTCGACTGCGACGCATTGATCAGTTCGGAAGCCGAGTTGAGCATCTTGCCGTGCTCGTCGAACCGCTTGGCGATCGACGCGATATCGTTGAGCGTCGAGTCGGACAGCTCCGAGAGCTTGCCGAGATTGCCGTCGATGAGGCGTGTCGAAGTCTGGAATGACTCTGCGGCCTTCGTCGCGTTCTCGGCAAATGCCGTTGTCGTGTCGAGCAGGCGTCCATCGATATCGCCGAGGTTCTTCGTGGCCATGTCGATGAGCTCGCCGAGCTTGGCATTCGAGGCGGAGAGGCGGTCGATGAGGTTGCTGACGTCGTCCGTGAGGCCGGCCTTCGCTGCCTGTACCGCCGTGATCGTTTCGGCCGTGCGGCTGGCGATCGCGTTGATAAGGGCCGCGTTTTCGACGCGCAGGCGTTCCGTTGCCGCGGTCGTTGCTTCGACGAGCTGCGAGGCAAGGGTACGGCCATTGTCGGCAAGGCTGTCGACCAGCGGCTGCGCGGTGTTGTCGAGGATACCGAGGATCTCCTGTGAACGGGCAGCCAAGACCTCGTTGAGCTCGCGGGTGCTTTCGGCCAGCTTCGATGCAGTCGAATCCGTTGCTGCCGAGAAACGGGCTTCGAGGGCTTCGAGATTGGCTGCAGCTTCGCGAGCCCGCTCGCTGAGGCGGCGTTCGGTTTCAGCAAGGCTCTCATTCATGCGGTGGCTGAAAGCCTCGCCATGACCGTCAAGGGCCTCGCCAGCCCTCTGCGCCTCGCCGGTAAGCGAAGCGGCAGCATCCGTGATCTTGTCGCGCAGGGTACGTGCCACGACCGAAGCGCTCTGTTCCAGGGACTTGCGGACATTTTCGACGCCCATCGAAAGCGCGTTCTGCATCGTGTTGGTACGTTCGTCGATCGTTCCGCCATGGACTTCGAAGGCCTTGGCAAGCACTTCGGCGCTGTCTTGCAATACTGCCTGCAGCGCGACCGTCCGGTCACTGATCGTGCTGGCCTTGTCGTCCAGGGTCTGGCCAAGCAGCGAGTTGCCCTGTTCCATGGCCGCGCGGATACTGGCAATGCGTTCATCGAGCATGCCTGCATTGGAATTCAAGGTATCGCCGATGCGCGAGTCGCTATCGGATAGGGCCGCACGGATTGCCGCTGCGCGTTCTTCAAGCGCGCCGATATGCGAGGCAAGGGTATCGCCAATCTGGCTGTTGTTACCGTCGAGCAGCAAGCGGATATCGGTGCTACGTGCTTCAAGAGCGCTGATGTGAGAGGACAGCGTATCGCCGATGGCGTTGTTACTATTGTCGAGCACCGAGCGGATATCGGCAGTGCGCGCTTCGAGGGCGCCGACATGCGAAGAGAGAGTATCGCCAATCGCATTGTTGCTGTTGTCGAGCAACGAGCGGATATCCGATGCACGCTCTTCGAGCGCGGTGATATGCGAGGAGAGCGTATTGCCGATCGCATTGTTGCTGCCATCAAGGACCGAACGGATACGAACCGTACGCTCTTCGATATCGCTGGCGTGGTTGGCGAGCGTGTCGCCGATGCGCGAATGGGTATTATCGAGCGCTGCCTGAATGTCCCCAGCACGTGCGTCAAGCGACGCGGCGTGAGAGGCGAGGGTCTGGTTGATACGCTCGTCGCTGTTGGCCAAAGCCTGCTCGATGCCGGCGGTGCGGTCCTCGATGGCGCTCGCATGGGTGTTCAGGACATCGCTAATACGCGTATCGCTGTTAACCAGGGCGGATTCGATGCGGTTGGTGCGATCGTCGACCGAGTCGATGAAGCCCCCGAGCGTCTCGTCGATTCGTGCGCCGCTGTTAAGCAAGGTGGCCTGGATTTCGGCATTGCGGGCGTCAATGGCCTGCGTATGCGCTGCGAGCGTGTCGCCGAGCTTGATATCGCTACTCGAAAGAGCCAGCTGGATGTCGTGATTGCGCTCGTCGAGGCTCTTGGCATGCTGATCGAGGGTCTGGGCGATCTTCGCGTGGGTGTCGACAAACGCGGCGCGCATACCGGAGGTGCGATCTTCGATGATCTTGGCATGGGCGTCGAGTGTCTGGCCAATGCGGGAGTCATTTGCGTGGATCGCTGCTTCGATGGTCGAACCGCGCAGATCGATGGTCCGTGCGTGCTCCTCAAGGGTCTCACGAATTTTGGCATCCGTGTCGGAAAACGCAGCATGCATACCGGATGTGCGGTCTTCGATGGCCTTCGCGTGCTGTTCGAGTGTGGCGCCGATGCGGGCGTCGTTGTCGTCGAGCGCGGTGCGCAGGCCGGATGTGCGTTCTTCGAGCGAGCCGGCGTGAGTATCGATGATCTGGCCGATGGCGGCTGTGCTGGTTTCGAGGATCGAGCGCAGGTTGGATGTATGATCGCCAATCTGGCCGGCCTGTTCGCGGATGACCGATGTGGCACGGTCCGTTTCGCTGGAAAGCGTTGCAGCAAGAGCTTCTCGGTTTTCCGCGAGCCTGTCGGCGAAGGCGGCCGCATTGGTGGAAAGGAGGCTACCGACCGATTCCGAAAGGCTCGACAGATCGTTGCCAATCTTGGCTTTGGTCTCATCGACGATACCGTCAATCGAGGCGCGCCCGTCGGTGAAGGTTTTGGCGATGTCGCGTGTCCGCTCGATCAGCTGTTCGTTGATCTGGCGGGCACGAGCTTCGAGCGCCGAATTGAGGCGTTCGGTGCTCGTATCGAGCGACTGGGCGCGGGTCTCGAACTCGGCGAGCAGCGAACGGCCACGTTCATTGATGGTCGCGTCGAGACCGGCAAGTCGGTTGTCGAATTCGCCGACCAGCGTCTGGGTGGCGTCGCCGAGCAAAGACAACATGCTGTTGGTGCGGCCATCGAGGGTGTCGGCAAGCTTGAGGCTTACCGCATCGGTCTGCTCGGAGAGAGCGGCAATGCGCATTTCCAGAAGATTCGCAAAGGCTTCGCCTGATGTGCTGATCTTGTGTGAGATATCGTCCGAGCGCGAAACGATCGACTCTGTGATCGCTTGGCCGCTTTGAGTGAGGCGATCGATAAGGCCCTCACCGGACTGGCTGATTGACATTGTGAGATTGGTGGAGGCGTTGGCGATGTTATCGCGCAGCGCGTCGCCGGCGAGCGACAACTCTTCCTTCAGCTGCTCATGGGCGCTCGAGATCGAGGCGCGCACCCGCTCGGCATGGCCGATGACGGATTCGCGCTCGCCGCCCAAGCGGTCGACCAAGGAGCGGATGCGATACTCATTGTCCGTGTAGACGCGTTCGAGCTGGTTGACCTCGGTCTGGACGAGAGTCTCAAGCTCGACGGCACGCGCAAGCGTACGTTCGACGCCTTCACTCATCGCGGCAACTTCACGGCGTACAGCCTGTCCTAGCGAGGCGACGCGGTCGGATGACAACATTTCCGGCTCGGAAAGACGCATGGCGGCTTCCGCCATCGAACGGGCGGCGTATTGCATTTCCTGGGCGCGGCGCACCATGAGGGCAAAGGCCCAGAACAGCAGGATCGGCACGACAATCGCGACGGCGAGGCCAATTGCGTAAGGAGCGGCAGCAAAGTCCGAAAATGAACGGATCGACCGCAGCGATGGGTATAACGCGTTGCCGAGTGCAAGCACGCCGACAGCCCACAGCGCACTGATGATCGTGGTTGTCAGTACATGAGAGCGCGGCGTCTGCGCGGCTGGCGTGAAATGACGGGCAGCAGTCGCCTTTTGCAGCAAGTCGTCATTTGCAGGCTTGAAGGTTTGCGACGGCACGGCAGGCGCCTTTGGCAGCGCCGGTGGCGCAGCAGGTATTGGGTTCGCAGCCTTGATCTGCGGCTTTGGCGCGGGAAGTGGAGCAATCGTTGCAGCAGCAGCAGGAGCGGGGGCAGGCTTGGTTTCTTCCACAACCACCGGCTCGGCTTCCGGCGTCAAATTATGCTTCTCGGCCGCCAATTCTTGCGCGGCCTGGGAAATCTGGGCTTCGAGGTCGCTCAGGGACAACAGATCGTCATCGACCGGAGACAGATCCATATCCATCCCGAGCGTAGACTCGTCGAAATCGATTTCGAGCGCCTTTTCAAGAGCTTCGCCGAGTTCGTCTTCGGTCTTGGCTGCTTTGCTTTTCGGGGCTGTGGCCATGTTTACCTCACAATATTGGGCGGTGACCACATGCGAAGTCTCCCGCGCCATACTCATTACGCCGCTACTTTATCGTACTGACACATGGATTGGAAAGAAACAACGGATTCGGCAAATGCTTAAAAGTTTAAACACAAGGTTAATTTTTCCAGGTCGGGCGAAATTTCAGCCGAACATCAAAATTTACCGAACGTTCACCATAATCCGCCAAATCGTCGGGCTATTGCCAAGTTTTAACCTTGAATCAGCGCAATTTGAAGAAACTTGTTCATTCGTAAACGTGTTCTGGAGAGTACCAATGGCACAACAGGCATCGATGGCTTTCGCATTGCCGGGAGGCGAACACTCGCTCCCCTCGCGCAAACGACCGATCGACCTTGTTCATCTGACCCGCGAAACCTACGGTGACCGGGCCCTCGAAACCGAGATACTCGGTCTTTTTTCCCGCCAGACGAGCAGCATCGTTGACCGGCTCGCCCACGCAACGCCGGATGAGCGGGCGCGGCTCGCAAAGTCCCTCAAGGGGTCGGCCCGTATCATCGGGGCATTCGGCGTCGCGGAAATGGCCGAAGCCATCGAACATGCGCCAGCCGACCTGAGCAAAGTGAAGGAATTGCGGCCCGCCATCGATGATGTCCGCGATTACATCGCCGCCATTACCCGCTGAGCCAGACCTTTTAAACTGTTGCCCGGGTCCGGAAGCGACCATGGGCTGCGTCAGGGAGTACAATTGACTTCCCTGTCCAAATCCCTATGTCAGCGATAAATTTCCTGCTTGGGGCATGCATATGGCAAAAATCACGTTTGTCACTTTTGACGGCGCGCGTATTGAGACGGATGCTGAAAACGGCTCGACCGTAATGGAGAACGCTATTCGCAATGCGGTTCCCGGCATCGATGCCGAATGCGGCGGTGCCTGTGCCTGCGCCACTTGCCATGTCTATGTCGACGAAGAATGGACGTCCGTTGCCGGCGAGCCCGAGGCTATGGAAGAAGACATGCTCGACTTCGCTTATGACGTTCGTCCGAGCTCCAGGCTGTCCTGCCAGATCCGCGTCTCTGATGATCTCGATGGTCTTGTGGTGCATGTTCCTGAGCGACAGGCCTGATATTTTCTCATCGATGGATTAAAATAGCTGCCATGCGCGCCATTTTGGGGCGGGCAGGGACGCATTCACTTGACCTTGATGAGTGCAGTCGCTACGCGCTTTGCAGCCCGTGCATCCTCGATGCACCAGCCAATACCCCAATTTCGTCTGCACGGCATGCAGAACCTTCTGCCATGAGGAATTTTCGATGAGCGAAGTTATCAAAACCGATGTTGTCATCATTGGCGCCGGGCCCGTCGGTCTGTTCGCGGTGTTCGAACTTGGCCTTTATGATCTGAAATGTCATCTCATCGATATCCTCGACCGTCCGGGCGGCCAGTGCGCCGAGCTCTATCCGGAAAAGCCTATCTATGACATTCCGGCCTGGCCCATCATCAGCGGCCACGATCTTACTGAAAAGCTGATGGAGCAGATCAAGCCTTTCGCGCCGCAGTTCCACTTCAACCGGATGGTGACCAAGCTCGAGCGCAAGGCTGATGGCGGTTTCCATGTCGAAACCGATGAAAGCGAGGTTTTCGAGGCAAAAGTGGTCGTGATTGCTGCGGGCGGCGGCTCATTCCAGCCGAAGCGCCCGCCAGTTCCGGGCATCGAGCAATACGAGGGCAAGAGCGTCTTCTATTCCGTGCGCCGCATGGAAGAGTTTCGCGACCAGGATGTCCTGATCGTCGGTGGCGGCGATTCCGCCCTCGACTGGGCTCTCAATCTACAGCCGATCGCGCGTAGCCTCACGGTGGTGCATCGCCGTGCCGAATTCCGCGCCGCGCCCGACAGTGTCAAGAAGATGTTCGATCTGGTCGAAAGCGGCAGCGTTCGCTTCGAACTCGGTCAGATATCGGGACTGAAGGGCGAGGATGGCCAGCTTACCCATGCCACGATCAAGGGCAGTGAAGGCGAGATCGACGTTCCCGTCACGCGGATGCTGCCGTTCTTCGGCCTGACGATGAAGCTTGGGCCGATTGCCGACTGGGGGCTCAATCTCAACCAGAACCTGATCCCGGTAAACGTCGAGACATTCGAGACGTCGGAGCCCGGTATCTTCGCCATCGGCGACATCAACTGGTATCCCGGCAAGCTGAAGCTCATCCTTTCGGGGTTCCACGAGGCAGCGCTGATGACACAGGCGGCGAAGCACATCGTCAGTCCCGGTGAGCGTATCGTGTTCCAGTACACGACTTCATCGACGAGCCTGCAGAAGAAGCTGGGCGTGACGAACTAGCCGGAGCCGCGTCCTTACGGCGTCTTGCCGAATTCGCGTATCAGCCTGTAGCTCAGGAGCCGCCCGAAGCGATCCTCGAAGTTAAGTGCCTCGACCTTGTCGAACTGAACCTGCGCGAGGTCGTGCTGTTTCATAAGTTTTGCCGTCAGCGTGCTGATATCATTCTTCAATGTCGCGCAGTCGCTGCGCCATGGGAGGCCCTTGATCTGGCGTTCCATATTGCCCGCCGCAGTGCGGGCAATCGAGATATGGCTTTCCTCGTGCCGTTTGATATCGGCCGATAGCGTGTCCCAGATCATGGCAAGATCGGCCGGGGCGGTGCGCCGCTGCGTCCAGCGCGGCAAGTAGACGTGCGCATGGACTACGATTGTTGCATCGACCACGCGGCAGCTCTTGCCGTTGGAGCCGTATTTAATGCGGCTTTCAAAACGCATCTTGGTCATGCCGGGATGGCGTTGCCCAGTTTTTTGCAGGACAGGGCCCCGCCTATAGAGCTCCCGGTCAAGGTCGGCCGCGGTGCGGCCATTCAGGCTGAAATATTCGTAGGAGCGCAAGACCGTCGCTGCATTGGCGGGCTGCGCTGCAAGGGCGATGACGGTGGCGAACGCTGCAGCTTTGGCAAAATTACGCATGGTCTTTTCCTATGTTCCGGCCAAGTCTGCCCGATCCGTACCCTATCGTCAAAAACATTGCGGATGAATTGACGCAGCGCGCGTTCTGTTAAAAAACAGCTACAGGATTTGTGAAGGAGCATGTTGATGCAACGGGAATGGAAGCTGGCGCACGGCCGCACCCTGACATTGGGAGCCCGCGCCTTAATCATGGGCGTCCTAAACGTTACGCCGGACTCTTTCTCCGATGGCGGTCTCCATTACTCCTTGGATCATGCGCTCGCCGGGGCGCTCCAGATGATTGCCGAGGGTGCAGCCATCATCGATGTCGGCGGCGAGTCGACCCGCCCGGGCGCAACGCGGGTTGAGCCTCACGTCGAGCAGTCGCGGGTTCTGCCGGTCATCGAAGCTCTCGTGAAGGAGACGGACGCTATAATTTCGGTCGATACTTACCGGGAGGAGACAGGGCGCCTTGCGGTCGCAGCCGGCGCCCACATCGTCAATGATGTCTGGGGCGTGCAGCGTGAGCCCGCCATTGCCGATCTTGCCGTAGAAACCGGCGCGGGGCTGGTCATCATGCATACCGGGCGCGAGCGGGAGCGGAATCCGGATGTCATCGTCGATCAGTTCGCTTTTCTCAACCGCTCGCTCGAGATCGCCAAACTTGCCGGCGTAGCCCGCGACCAGATCGTCCTCGATCCAGGTTTTGGCTTTGCCAAGGACACTGCCGAGAATATCGCTCTCATGGACCGGTTTGCCGAACTCTCCACGTTTGGATATCCGTTTCTCGCCGGAACGTCACGCAAGCGTTTCCTTGGTGCGACCTCGGGCGGCGAAGGTGAGGAGCGGGATGTCGCGACGGCAGCATCGTCGGCCATCCTGCGCCTTGCAGGCGCGGATATTTTCCGCGTGCACAATGTTGCGATGAACCGCAGCGCCCTGGCGCTCGCCGATGCGCTCCTCGAAACGCGACAACGCCAATGAACCCAAACATTCGGAAGGCCTGGCTCGGACTGGGCGGCAATATCGGCGACCCTGTGGCAGCCATGGGGAATGCCCTGCGCGCCCTCGATAACAGTGACGATACGCGGGTGGTTGCCGTTTCGCCGGTATACAGGACGCCGCCCTGGGGCAAAATTGACCAGGCATGGTTCCACAATGCCTGCGCGGAGGTCGAAACCTCGCTGCGGCCTGAAGCCCTGCTAGCGACCTGTCTCGACATCGAGAGACGTATGAAACGCGAGCGGATCGAGCGATGGGGCCCGCGCATTATCGATATCGACGTGCTCGCCTATGCGGGGTTCGAGCAGTTCGAAAGTCCAAGTCTCGTTTTGCCGCACCCCCGCATGACGGACCGGGCTTTCGTCCTCGTTCCGCTAGCGGACATTGCACCGAACCTTGTGATCAACGGCAAGCCCGTGTCCCTTTGGCGCGACCTTTGCGACAAGAGTGGCGTTGAAGCGGCCCGCAGCGATTCAGAATGGTGGCGGGAAGAAAAGTAGGAGTTTCTGGGATTGTCTCCGCGCCTCCGCTGTCTTCGAACCTGACCCGAGGATCTAGAGGTTAATCAACGAGGAGGAAGGTGGATCCTCGGGTAAAGCTCGAGGACGACGCCAGAGAGGCAAGAGTATTCCGAGACAAGGCGACGCGTCAGCGAAACTCAGTTCTTCGCGATGCTTCCGACAGCGACAGCGTCGACGCGCTTCAGGGAAACGCCGACAACCGGGATCAACTGGTCGTCAAGGCGAACCGAGATCGTGACGTTCATCGTATTGTCGCTGGTGAACTTCGCCTGCATGGCGCCGCTGAGCTGTTTGCGGCTGATGGAAAGCACTACCCTGTCACCGGAAACATTGCCATCGGTGATGTCGAGGCCTTTGCCGGCCGAACCATCAAGGAACGTACCTTTGTAGCTATTGCCCGACCGAACGACCGTTGCCTTCATCGGCTGGTTGAATATGCCGACGCGGCAGCTGCCGTCGAGCGTCATCCCCGGCTTCTCCGCGGGCGTCGTGCCGTCGAGCGTGCAAATGAACTTCGTACCCTTGTATTTCCCGGCGACGATCTCGCCAGGTCCGGTCCATTGGCCTTCGATCGTCCGAAAGAATTCGGCGTCATTGTCCCGGGCGTGTGCCGGCGACGCCAAAAGCGCACAGGCAAACAGGGACAGGGCAGCGGCTGTTGCGCTTCTCTTCATCGGCGGGACTCAACACAAATAATTGGAGTAGGTACGTAGAGCGATCATCGTCCGGAATGGTTAACGGAAAGTTGCCGTTCACAGAAAACGTGTTGCGAGGAAGATTGCAACCCTTAATTGGCAATCCGCAACCTTATTCCTTTTTTGTGCCGCCGATGCGCGCGAGATCGCCGATGAAATCGCCGATGTTCGGGCGCCGCTCGGCATTGAAGGGAAATGGCCGTACCAGATCCATGGCCGAAATGCCGATGCGCGCGGTCATAAGGCCATTGATCACGCCTTCGCCAAGCCGCGCGGAGAGCTTCGCGGCAAGTCCATGGCCCACCAATTGCTGGATGATCGAGTCGCCCATGGCAACGGTCCCGGTTACCGCCAGGTGGGCGATGACATTGCGGGTCAGCCGAAGGAAGCCCAGTGTGCCGGGCCTGCCGCCATAGAGTTCAGACAGGCGCCGAATAAGCCGGGCGGATTCGAAGATGACATAGCCGATATCGACCAGCGCGCGCGGACTGACTGCAGTGACGATGGAGACGCGCTTGGAGGCGGCGAGGATCATGTCGCGTGCCTGACGGTCGAGGGGGCGCAGCAACTCGGTCTCGCCAAGACGGATAAGGTCGCGTCCGTCGATGACATCGTCGCGCAAATCATGGAGAAGGGCGCGGCCCTTGGCCGTGGGCGGCAGTGTCTCTGCGATGGCGACAAGCTTGCCGACGACGGCCTTGGCCGCCCGGGTGTCATTGTCAGCGGCCGCCTTTGCGGCTTCCTCCCGCAGGTTTTGCACCGAGGCGAGGCGGCGTAACGCAAGTCCCTCACGAAGGACGATCGCAACCAGGGCAAAGGCAGCGAGCGCAGCAACAGCGCGTGCCAGCCATCCGAGCCACGGCGCCCGCTCGAACAGTGTGCGGATGAGATTGTCGGCCCATAGCCCCAGCGCCAGCGATACCAATATGCCGAGCGCACCGGTGAGCAGAGAGGCGAAGGAAAAGTGCGTCTTGCGAGCGAGGGTCGGGGACGGTGTCAGGGCGTCAAGTTCATTTGCAACGACGTCCTCGGCATCGAACACGTCGACCGCGGCAGGGGTAATCACCGCCACATCCTTGATCGCTGTGGGACGGCGACCCTGTGGTTTCGACGTACTGGCTTCGGGTAGTGCATCCGATCGTTGCGCCGGGTCAAGACGAAAAGCGGCGGGCTTGCGCGAGTTCTGATCCGTCATGCGAGGCGATCTCCGATGAGGAACTGTAGGGCGCGATCAAGCCGGATATGCGGCAGCGACAGCGTAATGCCCTGGGCGGTGCGTTCAAGTTTAGGGGGGCGGAAACGGACAAAGCGGATGGCGGGATCATTGGCAGACCGATCCGGTGCTTCAAATATTGAATCCGGTTTTGCCGGTAAGTCGCCGGGAAATATGGCGGTCTCGGTTTTGCCGTCGAAGGTTTCGCCGTTGATGGTCTCGCCTTTCAGAGGCGTTCCGACGATCACCGGCAACACCTCCCTGCCTTGGGAAACCGTAGCTTCGCGCGTGGTGCGCACTGCCGCCATGGCGAGGACATCGATGCTTGCGCCTGAAAAATCGGCTCGACTGATCGCGCGATCGACGAGGCGGCGAACGATGGCCTGGAGCCGGTCGTGGCTTTCATGGTGCAGATGGTCCGCCTTGGTCGCGGCAACGAGGATTCGGCTTATGCGCCGCTGAACGAGTCCGGTCAGGAAGTTCGTGCTTCCCGGGCGGAAGCAGGAGAGGATCTCTGTCAGCGCTCTTTCGAGGTCGGCAACTGCGGCAGCACCCGCGTTCATGGCTTGCATGGCATCGACGAGAACGATCTGGCGGTCAAGCCGCGCGATGTGTTCGCGGAAGAACGGCTTCACCACATGGGTCTTATAGGCCTCGTAGCGTCGTTCCATCATTGCCGCGAGCGTCCCGGAACGGTGCTTGGCATCGGAAAGACCAGGGAGCGGCGCGAAGGTAAGCGCGGGCGAACCATCGAGGTCACCCGGCATCAGGAACCGACCGGGCGGTAAAGTGGACAGAGCCATCTCATCCGCCTTGCCGGCCTTGAGATACTCGGTAAAGGTCCTGGCGAGCTTTTGCGCCAGCATCTCGTCGGCAGGGGCATCGGCGTCGACGCTGGTCGCTACGTTGATCCAGTCAGTCGCGACGTCTCGGTGGCTTGCGAGTTGCGCCAGTTCAAATGAATCCTTCGAAAACTCGCTGTAGGATTTGCCGAGAAGTGGCAGGTCGAGCAGCCATTCACCCGGATAATCGACGATATCGACCGAAAGCTTGCCACCCGAAAACATCCGGTTCCACATCGAAGCGGATTCATATTCGATCGTAAGGCGCAATTCAGAGATGGCCCGGGTCGATTCTGGCCAGATGCGGTCGTCAATCAGCGCCTTCAAATGGTCCTCATATTGAAAGCGCGGAACCGCATCGTCAGGCTGTTCTTCGAGATAGGCGCGGGCGATGCGCCCGGATTTTTGGGCCTGGAACAGCGGCAAGCGTCCGCCATGGATGAGATTGTGGACCAGCGCCGTGATGAAGACGGTCTTGCCAGCGCGCGAAAGGCCGGTCACGCCGAGGCGCAGCGACGGCGAAACGAGGGCGCTTGTCCGGTCGGCCAATGTATCGAGCGCAATTTTCGCTTCATCAGTAAATGTCGTCAGTGTTCCCAATTCTATCGTCCCATGGCGCGGTCACAATTTCAGCCATATGGGACGAAGCCCGGTGGATGGCAAGGAATTGACGATCAGAGATGATGTTCGGCAGGCGAGAAGAACGCCTGCAAAACCCCCGTTCCCGGGCGAATTTCGGCAAGCGGCGTATCGAAATTGATGACGGCGAGGCCAGCGGTGGGGAAGCCGGATACGAGATCAGGATGGGCTGGAGAGTTTTCGTGGTCGATGAGTGCGATCGCAAGTTCCTCCATCATTGGATTGTGCCCGACCAGCATGACGGAATTGGCTGTTTCATGTTCGAGCCCGGACATGCGTATACTCAACAGATAAGCGTCTGGCCCGGCCGAATAGAGTTTCTCGGCGTCTTCCAGGACAAAGGGCGGTTGCAGGGCGAGATATTCAAGGGTTTGGCGCGCCCTGATCGCTGGAGAACATAGAACGATTTCCGGCCTCAATCCCGATCGTCTGAGCTCTTCGCCAACCACTTTGGCAGCTTCAATGCCGGTAACATCGAGGGCACGGTCGAAATCCTTCTGGCCCGGCGAAGGCCAGACCGCTTTTGCATGCCGTAACAAGAAGACCTGACTCATCTTCGAATTCCTACCGTAATAATGCCTGCGAGAAGTGGTTGCATGCTTCCCCGAAAGACGCAATTGCTGGATTCACATGTGGCGCAAATGTCAAAATTATCAAATAATTGTGCAAAAGACGTCTGCGGAAAATCTGTGCTGCATGCGTTTTGAGAGTGCAGGCTACAACTCTCAGTAGAGTGTAAGAGCTATAAAAGCCCGGCTTTCGCCTCGAAATCCAATCATTTCGGTTCAGAGAATCCGAGAATAGCGTCATTTTTGCCAATAATTTGAGCAAATTCCCGCCGTTTCATTCTGCGATTTACATGTCTTTTTGTAGTTGTGCGCCCATCTGACACGACCTATATAGGCCTCCTCGCGTCTCATAGGTGCAGGGTGATTCAAAGATGAATGAACTGATCGATCTTGACTATAAGCCCACGGATGACGAGCCCTTCATGAGTGATCGGCAGAAATCCTATTTTCGTGAAAAACTCATCAACTGGAAAAACGACATTCTGCGGGAGGCGCGCGAAACGCTTGAGATCCTGCAGCAGGAAAACGCGAACCTGCCGGACATAGCCGATCGTGCATCGTCCGAAACAGACCGCGCCATCGAGTTGCGCGCACGCGACCGCCAGCGCAAACTCATCTCGAAGATCGACGCCGCCTTGCAGCGCATCGATGACGGAACCTACGGCTTTTGCGAGGAAACCGGGGATCCGATCAGCTTGAAGCGTCTGGATGCGCGTCCGATCGCAACGCTTTCGATCGAGGCTCAGGAGCGTCACGAACGGCGCGAGAAAGTTTACCGCGACGACTGAGTGGACGGATCAAAATGCAACGAAAAAGGCCCGGTTTTCCGGGCCTTTTCTGTTTCGACGATCTATCGCTTTTCAGGCTTGGAAAGTTCGCCCAGCAGGCGCTCCATCTCGTCCTCGATATTGTCGGGCTTCTTTGGTGCCTCTTCCTTGCCGGGCGCAATGTGCAGTTCACTTTCGAGATCGGCTTCGAACGCCTCGGTGAAATCAAGTTCCCCGAGGCTCAGGTCGGGCTCTTCCGTTTCGGCGGGTCCAAGATTTTCCAGGGTCGGTTCCTTGTAGGCGGAGGATGTCGGCGCAGCTGACGCGGGTTCGTTGCGAATGGCGAACGGAAACGCTGCGGCCGTGGTGGTTCGCGGCTCCGGCGTACGCTCGCCAGCAGGGGCGGCGGTTGCTTCGGCCTGGGGCGCCGGCCGTTGCGGGGCTGAGGCCTGCCGCATCACGCGCGGCCAGACGCCGTTTTCCGCCACAGGTGCACTCACTGCTAGCGTTTCTGCAGCCGGCGCCGCAGCGAATGTCGGCGTTTCGCCTGCGACCGGCGCGGCGCGGGATACCTCGGCCGCTGCCGGCCGAGGCGGAATAGGAACGGCGGCAGGAGCGTGTTTCGGCGGTTCTGCGAGGCGCAGGTCCCGCGGCGGAGCGACCGGACGTTGGGGCGGTGGCGGCGCATGACGCAGGGGGATCTGCGGGGTTTCCTGAACCTGTGCGGCGGGGCGAGCAGCAGGGGCTGCAACCGGCGGCGCGGCGGGTTCCGGCGCCGCTACAGGCGCAACCGGCTCCGGCCCGGGTTCTTCCACAGCGGCGACCGGGAGCTTTGGCTCGGCCTGGGGCATAGAGGCGGCCGGAGCGGTGGTCTCGTTGCGCGAGGGCTGTTTTGCAAACTGACGAATGTTCTGTTCGATCACCACGTCGCTCGGACCGCCGATCAGGATCAGGTGTTCGACATCGTCGCGGCGGACGAGCACAAGGCGCCTGCGGTTGTCCACCGCCGCCGCATCTGTCACCGAAAGGCGCACGTGCCTGTTGCGGCCACCGGCAACGAAAGTCCCGCCCGTCGCCCGCCGGAGGATCGCGAAAACGATAAGCAGTAGGAGTATAACGAGGAGGAACAGCAGGACGAAACCAACGATGGGTGCCGCGGTTTCACCAACGATAGGGGCGAGCCAAGCGTTCATACGAACTCTCCTTTACGGTCTCCGAGCCCAAAACCTGTTCCCCGACATGGGCTTCCACGCATTACTTTGCGTGACACTAGTGCGAGCCAATGTCCGCCGCAACCCTGATGCCATTAGTCTATCCGGCGATAAATCATTAGCCAGCAGCATTCGGCAACAGGGGTACATGTTCGGCTATTGTCCAAGGAGTAGTGGACGAACCGCTCGCATTTGAAAGATAGGGTTTATAGCGCCGAAAAGATATGATCCAAACGATTCGAACACAAACATCACAGCCACCGCATGGCGGTGATGGTGAGGTAAAAGGGGTTTGAGACGCATGTCTCAAGAAACGAACAGCGATCTTTATCCGGAACCGATCATTGCCAATACCAAGTCGAACAAGGCTGGTCTGCGCCTTGTCATCCTCGGCGTGCTGCTCGTCGGCGTTTCGATCCTCTACTTCATTTACCGCGATCAATTGGGCCAGCAGTTCCTGCTGGGGCTCCTCGGCACTTTGGCCATGACCGGCGTATTTTATCTGTTCGGGTCGGCGATCAATGTCATCCAGTTCACCCCCCGCGGCACAAGCGATGAATTGACGCGCGCTTTCGTCGATACGCTGCCAGAGGGCACCGTCGTTTGCGATCAAAAAGGCCGGATCGTTTACGCGAACCGAGCCTACGCGCAATTGACGGGCGTGACCAACTCCAACGACGTCCGTCCGATCGAGCACATCCTTTCGGGAGAAGCTGCCGCTTCCGATCCGGTCTATCGTCTCGCCAATGCTGTGCGGGACGGGATTTCGGGCCAGGAGGAGCTCAGGCTATCGCGGCCGCTCGACCCGTCCCGCGAACCCGTCGCCACCTGGTATCGTATCAAGGCGCGGCCCGTCGCCGGCATCCCCGACCAGACCGCGCCGGTCTATGCCTGGCAGATCGCCGATATTTCTGCCGAGCGCGCCGAGCAGGAGCGCTACTTCCAGGATATTCAGGAGGCAATCGATCATCTCGATCATGCGCCTGCCGGATTTTTCTCGGCCGATCCGGATGGCCGTATCATCTATATCAATGCGACCCTTGCTGAATGGCTCGGCGTCGACCTGACGCGGTTTACTCCGGGCTCGATGATGGTCCGCGAAATCGTGGCCGGCAACGGAATGGCTTTGATCAATGCCGTCAAGACCGAACCGGGTACCAGCCGCAACACGGTGATCGACCTCGACCTTGCCAAGGCCAACGGCCAGAGCCTTGCCGTACGCTTCTACCACCGCGTTCAGGTACAGCGCGACGGAAGGCGGGGACCGAGCCGCACCATCGTCCTCAACCGGGCGGAGGGCGAGGACAATTCAGCTGCACTGCGTGCGGCGGAAGTGCGCTTCACGCGCTTCTTCAACTCCGCGTCGATGGCCATTGCCGCCGTGGATGCGACCGGCAAGATCCTGCGCACCAATGCCCGATTCCTCGGACTTTTCGCGCCGATCGTCGATCGCGACGATATCGACCGGCGCATTCCGCTCGAGACCGTGGTGCATGAACGCGACCGCGAATCCTTCGACCGGGCACTGGCGGCGGCATTTGCCGGCCAGGCCGAGATCTCCCCAGTCGATACTGTCATTCCCGGAAATGAGGAACGCCACCTTCGCTTCTACATCAGTCCCGTTTTCGACGCGGGCTCGGAGGATGGCGCCGAGGAGGCGGCCATCGTTTCCGTCGTCGAAACGACCGAACAGAAGGCGCTTGAGGCCACGATGGCGCAGAGCCAGAAAATGCAGGCTGTGGGCCAGCTTGCCGGCGGCATCGCGCATGACTTCAACAACGTGCTGACGGCCATCATCATGTCGTCGGACCTGTTGTTGTCCAATCACCGCGCCTCGGATCCGTCATTTGCCGACATCATGAACATCAAGCAGAACGCCAATCGCGCCGCATCGCTCGTGCGCCAGCTTCTGGCCTTCTCGCGTCGCCAGACTTTGCGTCCGGAAGTACTCAATCTCACAGATGTGATTGCCGATGTGCGCATGCTACTGACGCGGCTTGCCGGCACGCAGGTGAACCTAAAGATCGAGCATGGCCGCGATCTTTGGCCGGTGCGCGCCGATCTCGGCCAGTTCGAACAGGTGGTCGTCAACCTGACCGTCAATGCCCGCGACGCGATGCCGGATGGGGGCGACCTGATCATCCGTACGCGCAACATGAACGCGGCAGAATCCGCGGAGCTCAATTATCGCGATCTCATTGCGGGCGACTATGTTTTGGTCGAGGTTGCCGATACCGGCACGGGCATGCCGCCGGAGGTCATCGCCAAGATTTTCGAGCCGTTCTTTACTACCAAGGAAGTCGGCAAGGGGACAGGGCTCGGCCTCTCGATGGTCTACGGCATCATCAAGCAGACGGGGGGATCAATTCACTGCGAATCCGAACCGGGCAAGGGCACGACCTTCCGCATTTTCCTGCCGCGCTACGTGGACGAGAAGCAATCTGCCGTGGTGAGCTCCGACGGCGAGACGACGGCTGTCGAAATGCCTAGGCGCGAGAAGAAGGCCGAGAAAGCAACCGACCTTTCGGGTTCAGCCACGGTCCTCCTCGTCGAGGACGAGGATGCCGTTCGCATGGGCGGGCTGCGCGCACTCCAGTCGCGCGGCTATACCGTGCACGAAGCCTCCAGCGGCGTCGAAGCGCTCGAAGTGATGAAAGAACTCGGCGGCAAGGTGGATATCATCGTCTCTGACGTGGTGATGCCCGAAATGGACGGCCCGACGCTGCTGCGCGAATTGCGCAAGGACTACGGCGATATCAAGTTCATCTTCGTCTCCGGATATGCCGAAGATGCCTTCGCGCGCAACCTGCCCGAGGACGCAAAGTTCGGCTTCCTGCCGAAACCCTTCTCGCTCAAGCAATTGGCGACCGCAGTGAAAGAAATGTTGGAGAGCGAGTAAAGGCAGCCCCACTCTCGTACTATACGCACTTCTCCGTCATCCCATACTTGCCGTCATCCTCGGGCCTGGACCGAGAATGACGGCGGTGGGGCGGGGGTTGACGGCGGTGAGGTGGAGACGGTGGTGGTTGCGCGGACAGGCCGACACTCCCTTCGCTCAGCCGGAAACTAGCTGTCCAATCCTTCAAACAGCGCGGTCGAAAGGTACCGTTCGGCAAAAGACGGGATAATGACGACGATGTTTTTGCCCTTGTTCTCGGGGCGCTTGCCGATCTCGATGGCCGCCGTTAGCGCGGCGCCGGAGGAAATCCCGACGGGGACGCCCTCGATCCGCGCGACGAGACGCGCGTTGGCGAAGGAATCCTCATTCGAGACCTGGATGATCTCATCATAAATATGCGTATCGAGCACCGCCGGCGCAAAGCCGGCGCCGATGCCCTGAATCTTGTGCGGGCCGGGATTGCCACCCGAAAGCACCGGCGAATCCTTGGGCTCGACGGCCACGATACGCACCTCCGGCTTGCGCTGCTTCAATACTTGGCCGACGCCGGTAATCGTGCCACCCGTGCCGATGCCGGCCACGAAAATATCGACCTTGCCGTCCGTATCATTCCAGATCTCTTCGGCCGTCGTCCGGCGATGAATCTCCGGGTTTGCCGGATTGTCGAACTGGCCCGGAATGATCGCATCCGGAGTCGTCTCTACCAGCTCATTGGCTTTGGCGATCGCTCCCTTCATGCCCTTGGCGCCTTCGGTAAGAACAAGTTCGGCGCCAAGTAGCTTCAGCATCTTGCGGCGTTCGACCGACATGGTCTCCGGCATGGTAAGGATGAGGCGATAACCCTTTGCGGCCGCCGCGAAGGCAAGGGCAATGCCAGTGTTGCCGGATGTGGGCTCGACGAGCGTCGTCTTGCCCGGCGTTGCCTTGCCCTGCGCCTCGAGGGCGTCGATAAGTGCAACGCCGATACGGTCCTTGACGCTTGCAATGGGATTGAAGAATTCGAGCTTGGCGAGGAGGTTGGCGCCAACACCCTTTTCCTTGGCGAGCTTGTCGAGACGGATAATGGGCGTATCGCCGATCGTGTCCACGATCGAATTGTAGATGCGTCCACGGCCTGGCTTGCGCACTTCACTTTTGCTCATCAATGATCTCCCATGCTGGATTGCGTCATTGAGTCGATCTTATGGGGCAGGGGTGAAATTTCCTAGTCGAAGTCGTGCGGAGCCCGCGGCCTCCTTGGAAAATTCTACCAATATCACCGTACCACTGGAAAATCGTTCCAGCTCAAGAAGCCCGCCCAGCTATCGCCAGCGCCGCGCCGGCCATGAAGGCCGCAGCGGTACGATTGAGCCGCTTGAGCGCACGCGGCGATCCGAGCAGGCCGCGTGCCTTTGCCGCCAGTGCCAAATAGGGCACCAGTACAAGCAGCAGCACCAGCACCGTCAATGTCGCGAGGATAGAATAATCGGCGAGCGTGATGGCGTGGAGGTCGACCAACGTCGGCGTCAGGGCGATGTAGAACAGCATCGTTTTTGGGTTGCCAAGCGTCACTGCAAGTCCAGAGAGGATGCTTGCGACGGGACCGCCGCGGCTCTTTTTCGCCTCGATCTTTTCTGCAGAGATGCCAGCGGTCCACAGTCCCCAGGCCAGATAGGCAAGGTAGGCGACGCCCGCCCATTTGATAAGCAGGAATACAGTGCCGAAAGTCTGCGCCACCATGGCAAGACCAAGAACGACCGCCGTAAGGTAGGTGAGGTCGCCTATAATCAGTCCGACCGACATGAATAATGCCGAGCGAAAGCCGGAGCCGAGCGCCCGCGCGATGAGGGCTGTCAGACCAGGTCCCGGGATCGCGGCGGCGATGGCGAGAGCACCCGAATAGGCGACAAAACCCGCAAGCGTCATGATGAAACTCTCTTGATCAATTCGACGGGAGCGACCCTACGCGTGTGCATACTTTCTGTCTATCAGGGGAAACATCCGGCCTTGAACATTCAACATTCAGACTATAATTTAGAACCATTCTAAATTAAGGAAATGCCATGCTCAGCCGGTTCTTCGCCCATCGCCGACATTCGCTTGAATCGCTCAGCGAACAGGAGATTCTCGCGCTCGCCATTGCATCGGAGGAGGATGATGCGCGTATCTACCTCTCCTACGCGGATGGCTTGCGTGAGGACTATCCCGACAGCGCCAAGGTTTTCGACGAGATGGCCGAGGAAGAAAACCGGCACCGGCAGGTTCTCATCGACCTGCACCAGGAGCGCTTCGGCAACCAAATTCCGCTGATCCGCCGCGAGCATGTGCGCGGCTATATCGAGCGACGGCCTGATTGGCTTGTGCGCCCGCTTGGCGTCGACAAGGTGCGCGAGATGGCCGAAAAGATGGAGGAACAAGCCTACCGCTTTTATACCGAAGCAGTGAAACTCGTAAGCGACGCATCGACGCGCAAGCTGTTGGGTGACCTTGCAATCGCTGAAAAGGCGCACGAGTCCCTGGCCCACCGGCTTGGCCTCAAGCATACGCCCGAAACTGTACAGGAGGCGGAAAAGCAGACCGAGCGCCGCCAGTTCATACTGACCTATATCCAGCCCGGCCTTGCCGGTCTCATGGACGGTTCGGTCTCGACATTGGCGCCAATTTTCGCGGCAGCTTTTGCGACGCAAGATACCTGGCAAACTTTTCTTGTCGGACTGTCCGCATCGCTTGGCGCCGGCATTTCCATGGGGTTCACCGAGGCGGCCCATGATGACGGCAAGCTATCCGGACGCGGATCCCCGCTGAAGCGCGGCCTTGCCAATGGATTGATGACCGCGATCGGCGGTCTCGGCCATGCCTTGCCTTATCTCATTCCCGATTTCTGGACGGCGACCACGATTGCCGCGTTTGTCGTCTTCGTTGAACTTTGGGCCATTGCCTATATCCAGCACCGCTTCATGGAAACGCCGTTCTTCCGGGCGGCGATCCAGGTGGTGCTCGGCGGCAGCCTCGTTCTCGCAACGGGAATATTGATTGGCAATGCGTGATTTAGGCATGCCGGCGCTTCGGACAGAGGCAATATTGGGGGAATTCCAATGCCAAAAGCCCTTTTTGCCCAAGTAGTTAAAGCTAATAATTGATGAATTCATCCGTTCTTAACCAATGGCGTTCAGGAGCTGTTCATCTTTATGAGTTAAATTTTAGCTAATTGATCGCTACCGGCTCGCCCGGCAGGCCAAAACCAAGAGACCAGACATGATGACCATGATTATCCAGCTGCGCGATACGCTTCGCGTCGTCCGCGAGTTCATTGTGCCGAGTTACCGGCCAGAACGCCATTATATGCGTGGTCCGGGACCCGCATGTGCCCAGCGCAATCACGGACAACGGGCTTAAGCATCATGATAAGCCCGCGCATCAGACGGGGCCTCGTCACGGGCTCTGAGACCATAGTCACGCACAACGGACGCAATCCGCAGCCGATAATCGGCAAAGATCCCGCCGCGGCCGTCGCGCTGGGCCAGGCGATGTTCCTCGGTCTGGCGCCAAGCCGCCACTGACGCTTCGTCGCGCCAGAAGGAAAGGGAGAGGTACCGGTTCTCGTTGGCAAGGCTGCGGAACCGCTCGACCGAAATAAACCCTTCCGTCGTCTCCAGCAGCGGACGCAGATCCGCCGCGCGGTCAAAATAATCCTTGGCTCGGCCTTCCGCCGGCTCAACCTCGAAAATCACTGCAATCATCGGATCAATCCTTTGCCATCCAATCCGGTAACGAGGTTGAGGAACGTACGGTCCTCGCGGCGGATGAACTTCTTTTCCCTCGAGAACTCATAGTTGGCGCGGCCAATCGGGTCTGCCTTCAGCCTGGCACGATAGGCCTCGTATGCCGCAAGGCTGTCGATATTATAGACGCCATAAGCCAGCGTAGCGGAACCTTCATGCGGGGCGAAATAGCCGATCAGATCGGCCCCGCAGCGCGGGATCGCCTCGTTCCAGTTGCGGGCATACGCCTCGAACGCATCCTTCTGATAGGGATCGATCTCATATTTGATGATGCAGGTGATAGCCATTTCTCTTGCTCCTTTGCATCTCTGATGGCCATCGTTATAGGCGGTTAAAGCTGCTTGATACTTCGGTCGTTTTCGAAGCATTGTCTGCAATGGCAGGGCAGTCTGGCCGGCACATGCGAAGGAATGATGCGATGTCTAACAATGCGAGATTTGCCGAAATCGCGGCGCTGGCGGGCGATCCAGGGCGTGCAAGCATGCTCAACGGATTGATGGACGGTCGAGCGCTGACGGCATCAGAATTGGCGCAGCTTGCCGGCATCACCGCGCAGTCGGCGAGCAGCCATCTCACCCGTATGACCGATGCGGGCTTGCTCACAGTGGAGAAGCAGGGGCGGCATCGCTATCACCGCCTTGCATCTCCCGCCGTCGCCCAGATGATCGAAAGCATCATGCGTATCGCGGCGCCGGAAATTGCCGCCAAGCCGGTTCGCACCGGCCCTCGCGACACGGCGCTGCGGGCAGGGCGCACCTGCTACGATCATCTGGCCGGTCATCTCGGCGTCGCCATAACCGATGCGCTGATCGATGGGGGGCATCTCGAACTCGGCCTCGACGCTGGTGAAGTGACGGAGAGCGGGCGCGTGCTCCTTGCCCGCGCCGGCATTGACATCGAGGCGGTGGCGGCCAGACGTGGCCGCATCCTTTGCCGGCCATGCCTCGACTGGAGCGAAAGACGCCCACATCTTGCGGGCGCAGTCGGTGCAGCTCTCTGCAGCCATTGTTTTGACCAGGGCTGGATCAGGCGCGTGGCGGGAACGCGAGCCGTTTCCGTCACGCCCAACGGACAAAGGCAATTGCGCGAGACATTCGGCGTCATTCTTGCCTAGCAGGAACTAGACGTGCCGCGTAGGCATCGACGCGGGTTCGAGCGCCTCACGAAGATCCTTTAATCTGACGTAATCCGACGGCCCGCACGCAGTATCATTGAATTTCCGCATTGGATAGGCAATGATCCCTGCCATGACCATTCGTTCGACCATCAAGATGCCCGTTACCGGAGTCCCTGTCGGGGCCGGTCGGATACTCTTGCGCTGAATCGAACGCGACGATCCACCAGACCCTGCCAGCGAGGCGAGCAGGGTTCGAACTCGGCTCTTCTCGAACGAGACGGAGAGCCTCATGAGTGAACAATCCAAGCCACAGTCGACTGCCCCGGAATTCGCGATCCGCGCCACGCGGGCCGAAGATGTAGAACAGATAACCGTCCTGTCGAATTTGCCGCGCTACCGCGCCGGGACATTGCGGCTGCCCTATCAAAGCCTTGAGCAGACACGAACTTGGCTCGATGGCCATGGCACCGGTACGCTCAGCCTCGTTGCCGAGATCAACGACCTGATCGTCGGCCTTGCCAGCTCGCGCCGGTTTGACGGCCGGCGATTGCATGTTGCTGCCTTGGGCATGGGCGTCCACGACCATTTCACGCGATGCGGGATCGGAAAGGCCTTGCTCGCCGCTTTGATCGATGCCGCAGACAATTGGCTGAATATAAAACGCATCGAGTTGATCGTGTTTGCTGACAATACGCCGGCAATCCGGCTCTACGAAAAGTTCGGCTTCGAGACGGAAGGTGTGCAGAGGGCAGCCGCCTTCAAGGAACGGCGCTACGCTGATTGTCTCGCCATGGCCCGCGTCAGAGGGGAGCCCTGATTTGAATGCCGGCGGTCGCCCGCCGGCACCCTATCAATATTCTTGCCGTGTGGGCCTGAACAGGATCTCGTTGATGTCCACGTCCTCCGGCTGGCTCATCGCGAAAGCCACCACACTTGCGAAGGAATTCGCGGGGATGGCAATGCGATCGTAGAATGCCTTCACATTCTCGGCGAAATCAGGCTCAGTGATGCTGTCGGGCAATTCAGTGGCGACCGCGCCGGGCGAGATGATGGTCGTGCGGATATTGTAAGGCTTGACCTCTTGCCGCAGACCTTCGGAAATCACCCGCACGCCGTGCTTGGTCGCGGCGTATACGGCGCCGCCGGGGTTGACCTTGTGTCCGGCAACCGAGGACACATTGATGATGTGGCCGCTTTTCCGCTGCTTCATGTAGTGTAGCGCAGCGCCGATGCCGTAAAGCACGCCCTTGAGATTGACATCGATGGTGCGATTCCAATCTTCGACCTTGCAACGTTCGAGCGGCGAGTGCGGCATCAACCCGGCATTGTTGATGATCACATCGATGCGGCCATGCAGCTTTACCGCATGGTCGACCAGACGCTTGACCTCTTCGAATTTCGTCACATCGGTTTGGACCACGGCGTCCGTGCCCAGCGATAGTTCTTCGGCGAGCGCCTGGAGCCGTTCCAGCCGCCGCGCGCCGAGCACCAGCTTGGCGCCGTCGTGGGCGAGGCGGCGGACGGCCGCTTCCCCCAATCCGCTGCTCGCGCCGGTGATCACGACAACCTTGCCTTCAATACCTTGGGTCATTCTATTATCCTTTCAACATGCGCAACCGGCATCAGCGACCTGTCAGTTGCTCCAGCCTTTCGGGGTAGCGTTCACCCTCGACCCTGATGTTTGCCGCCGCTGTTTCAATGGCGCTGAGATCCTCGGCTGAAAGCTCAATTTCCGTCGCGCCGATATTCTCTTCCAGCCTGTGCAATTTTGTAGTCCCCGGGATGGGCGCGATCCATGGTTTTTGGGCCAGGAGCCAGGCAAGAGCGATCTGCGCTGGTGTCGCACGCTTCGCGGCTGCGATCTTGCCGAGAAGATCGACCACGGCCTGGTTGGCCTTGCGTGCCTCAGGCGTGAAGCGCGGCAGATTGTTGCGGAAATCCGTGCTGTCGAACGTGGTCTTGTCATCGATCTTGCCTGTCAGAAACCCCTTGCCAAGGGGACTATATGGCACGAAGCCGATGCCAAGCTCTGCGAGGACAGGCAGTATTTCCGCTTCCGGACGCCGCCACCATAGCGAATACTCGCTTTGCAGGGCGGTGACAGGCTGTACGGCGTGCGCCCGGCGGATCGTCTGCGCTCCCGCTTCCGAAAGGCCGAAATGCTTGACCTTGCTTTCCTGGATCAAATCCTTGACCGCGCCCGCAACGTCCTCGATCGGAACGTCCGGATCGACGCGGTGCTGGTAGAAAAGATCGATGACGTCGGTACGCAGGCGTTTGAGCGAGGATTCCGCGACTTGCCTGATATGTTGGGGACGGCTGTCGAGACCGATCCACTGCGGTCCGCCATTGGGGTCAAGCTTGAAACCAAATTTGGTTGCAATGACCACGTTGTCACGGACAGGCGCGAGCGCTTCGCCCACAAGTTCCTCATTGGCGAACGGCCCGTACACCTCCGCCGTATCGAAGAAGGTTACACCTCGGTCCACAGCAGAACGCAGGAGTGCCAACATCTCGCTTTTGTCTGGAGCCGGGCCATAGGAAAAGCTCATGCCCATGCAGCCGAGGCCGATCGCCGAGACTTCTAGGCTATTTCCAAGCTTACGTTTCTGCATTTTCAATCTCCATGGGATCGGTCACAGGTGTGACCATGTTCATTGTCCAATCGCTAACCGCGTCTGATACTGGGCATCGCTGACCTTCTCCATCCAGGTCACCACCACGCCGTCGAGCGCCTCCGCGATGGCGATATGAGTCATTGCCATTGTAGGCGCAGCGCCGTGCCAGTGCTTTTCACCCGGCGCGAACCAGACGATGTCGCCCGGGCGGATTTCCTCGATGTCGCCACCCTCTCTCTGGACGAGGCCGCACCCGGCGCTGACGATCAATGTCTGGCCGAGCGGATGCGTGTGCCAAGCCGTGCGCGCACCCGGCTCGAACGTGACGATCGCACCTCCAACCCGCGCCGGTGCGCTGCCCTGGAATGGACTGTCGATCCGAACTGTGCCTGTGAAATAATCGGCCGGTCCCCTGCCGGAGGCCTGTGAACCGTTTCGCTTGATGTCCATTGTGTCATCCTCGTGCTGAATGCTGGCCAGGCAGCGCCTGGTTTGTTGACACATCATTTAACAGCTGACGCCGGCAATCATTAGAGCGTATAGCGGGCATGAACTTATGAGAAGGATTCATGAATGGCGCGCGAAAACCTCAACGACCTCGTTGCCTTTCTCGCAGTCGCGCGGGAACGGAACTTTACGAGGGCTGCGGCGCAGCTCGGGATATCGCAATCGGCACTGAGCCACACTATTCGCGCGCTCGAAACGCGTCTGGGAGTAAGGTTGCTTACGCGCACGACGCGCAGCGTCGCGCCAACAGAAGCCGGGCAGCGCCTGCTCGCAACGGTGGGACCACGGCTGGAGGAGATCGACAGTGAACTGGCGGCCCTTGGCGAATTTCGCGACAAACCGGCAGGCACGATACGCATCACCGCCGCGGAACATTCAGCAAGCACAGTGCTTTGGCCGGCGCTGGAGACATTTCTGCCGCAGTATCCCGACATAAACGTCGAAATCAGCATCGACTACGGGCTGACTGATATCGTCGCCGGGCGATATGATGCGGGAGTTCGTCTCGGTGAACAGGTGGCGAAGGATATGATTGCGGTGCGCATTGGCCCGGATATGCGCATGGCCGTCGTGGGAACCGAAGCTTACTTTTCGCATCGTCCAAGACCGACGACGCCGCACGAGTTGACCGACCACATCTGCATCAATCTGCGCCTGCCGACCTATGGTGGCGTTTACGCCTGGGAATTCGAGAAGGACGGTCGTGAGTTGAAGGTCCGTGTTGATGGCCAACTCGTATTCAACAACATGTCCTTGCGACTGAACGCAGCGCTGGCGGGGCAGGGGCTGGCCTATCTTCCCGAGGACATGGTTGAACCGTACGTGGCGGATGGGCGATTTGTTCGGGTCCTTGAAGGCTGGTGCGCACCCTTTCCTGGCTATCACCTTTACTATCCGAGCCGCAGGCAGACCTCGCCAGCATTCGCGCTTGTGGTGGAGGCCCTTCGCTGGCGGGCGAAATGAGAGCCGCTATTGCCTTGAGCTAGTCCTGACAGACCGTCTTGCACGATGTTTCTACTACTATTTTCCCGCTCCCATATTTTGCCCGAATCGCTTGTATAGTCCGCGCCACATCCAAACGGGGACCTTGATTCGATGATGAAGAAACTGGCCATCGCGTGCCTTGCAGCGACCATTCTTGCCGGCTGCACAACCGACCCATATACGGGTCAGCAGAAGGTGTCGAATACGGCTGGCGGCGTCGCGCTCGGAGCGCTGGCGGGTGCTGGACTCGGTATGCTGGCGGGCGGCAATGACCGCCGTAACGCGCTGATTGGTGCGGGTATTGGTGCGCTCGGCGGCGGTGTCGTCGGCAATTACATGGATCGCCAGGAAGCGGAGCTGCGCGCGCAGCTGCAGGGAACCGGCGTCTCGGTTACGCGCAATGGCGACCGTATCATCCTCAACATGCCGTCGAACATCACGTTCAATACCGACCAGGACCAGGTGAAGCCGGAGTTCTATCCGACGCTCAATTCCGTTGCGGTCGTGCTGCGCAAGTTCAACCAGACCATCGTCGATGTAGCCGGCCATACGGACTCGACCGGCAGCCTCCAGCATAACCAGTTGCTGTCCGAGCGCCGGGCGCTTTCGGTATCCAACTACCTGACGCAGCAGGGGATAGACAATCGCCGTTTCGACGTTCGCGGCTTCGGCCCAACGCAGCCGGTTGCAACGAACGCCACGGAGGCCGGGCGCGCCCAGAACCGCCGCGTCGAGATCCAGATCGCGCCGCTTACCTGATCGCGAGCGCCACGGCGATTTTCGCCGCAAGGCGCGCATTGTTCTCGACGAGCGCAATGTTCGCCTTCAGGCTCTCGCCCTTGGTAATGTCGAGCATTTCGGCAAGAAGATATGGCGTCACGGCCTTGCCGGTGACGCCATTTTTCGTCGCACGGGCGATTGCCTCGCCGATATAGCCGGCCATGATCTCCGCCGGAATTTCGTCGGCTGCCGGTATCGGATTGGCTATGAGCATGCCGCCGGTGACACCGATGGCTTCACGAGCGGCCTGGAACCTTGCGATAGCATCCGCTGAATCGAGCCGCAACGGCGCCTTGATCGGCGATTGACGCGACCAGAAGGCCGGGAGCACGTCCGCGCCGTGCACGACGACGGGGACGCCTTTCGTTTCAAGCACTTCGAGCGTCTTCTCAATATCCAGAATCGCCTTCGCGCCAGCCGAGACCACGATGACCGGCGTGCGCCCGAGTTCCTCAAGATCGGCGGAAATGTCGAAACTCAACTCTGCGCCCTTGTGCACGCCGCCAATCCCGCCCGTGGCAAAGACCTTGATATCCGCAAGATGCGCGGCAAGCATGGTGGCCGCAACGGTTGTGGCGCCCGTGCGTCCTTCCGAAAGCGCAAAGGCAAGGTCGGCACGCGAAAGCTTCATTGCGCCCTTCACTTGTGCGAGCGCCTCGCGCTCCCCGGCGGAGAGACCGATCTTCAGACGGCCATCAACAATGGCGACCGTCGCGGGCACGGCGCCTTCCTCGGCAATGATGGCTTCGACATCCGCGGCCATACGGCTGTTGTCCGGATAAGGCATACCGTGAGTAATGATCGTGCTTTCGAGCGCCACCACGGGTTTGCCCGCGTCAAGCGCCTCCTGGACCTTGGGGGCGATATCGGTGAAGGGATTGAGGGTCAATGTCGGCTCCTTGATCAACGCAGCGCAATCGGATCGGGTATGCAGGAAAGCGCCGCGTCGAATTTCTCGGGGGTAAAGATTGGGCTGGCGGAATGCGTCGTCAATGTCAGCATGGAAGCGGTCGTACCCTGACGCACGGCCTCGTGAAACGCGGCACCTTGCATCAGTGCCGCAATCGTGCCGCCGGCAAGGGCGTCGCCCGCTCCGGTAACATCGGCAATGCCGTCCACCGCTGGCGGTACGATCGTGTAGGCCAGATCACCGCAGTATGCGAGGGTGGCGGCAGCGCCGTTGCTGACAACAGCCGCATCAAGCCCCGCTGCCAGCAGCGTCGCATGAATTTCCGCGAACTCTGCCGATGCCGCAAGGCCCGTCAGAGCCAGTGCCTCGCGCCGGTTCATGAAAAGGCAGGCAAGATTGCCAAAGATCGGAAGCAGGCGTAGCGCTTTTGCCGGCGAAATCGCCAGGGCAAAGACGGGTCGTTCTCCCGCGAGCCCCGCAAGGCTCTCCAGCGCATCCGAGGGCAAATTCGCATCGCAAAAAACCGCATCCGCCGCGGCGACGGCATCGCGCACCTTGCGCCGGCGCAATTGCCGGGGGAGGGCCAGTTCATATAGCGCCATGTCGGCAATCGCCGCGACCACGTCACCATGCTCGTCGAGGATCGCCGTATAACTCGGCGTTGCGCGGTCCATGAAGATCACGGAACTGTCCACAATCCCGGCAGACTCGATGGCTGCGCCGATTGTCTCGCCGACCCGGTCACCGCCGCGCACGGACAGAAGTTCGGCCGCGATGCCGCGTTGGACCGCGAGCCGCAACGCATTGAAGACACCGCCGCCGGGCTCTTCGTGCATGATTCCGGGGTTGGACGCTCCCGGGACGAACGGGACGGTGCTCCGGCCGCGCCGGTCGAGATGGGCGCCGCCAACGGCAAAGAGCAGCGGTTTATGGCCTGACGTCATGGTATGATAGCTTTGTCCGATTAAACCGCTGATTGAAGGGGCGACGTTTCGTCTCTTCTCTAAAGTGTCGGCTGGAACGGCGCAATGATCCTGCCGATTCGATTTTCGCGATCCTGGTTTATCTGCCGACATGGATGCGGGGCAAAAAGCTGCAACGACAGCATGTCGCGCACCGGATGAGAACATTTTACGAACATTTTTGAGTTAGGCAAATATTTCAATCACTTGCGTCTGTTGCAAAACAAGAACAAAACAGATACAAATAACTTCATTGGAAGCGACATCCGGACTTCATGGATAACACAGGGGTAGTGTAACATGGCTCAAAATTCATTGCGGTTGGTTGAGGGTAATTCGGTGGATAAAACGAAAGCGCTGGATGCGGCATTGTCCCAGATCGAGAGGGCCTTTGG
>NZ_JBBNAM010000286.1:0-3798 GCF_037994425.1 Phyllobacterium sp. | reverse complement strand
CATTGGGGCTGATCATCAGGCGTCCACCGGCGGCCGACAGCCGCGCAATGTCGGCGGCATCAAGCACCGTTCCGGCCCCGATCAACACTGAAGATGGCAGGTTCCGCGCCAGAAGTTCGATGGACCGGAACGGTTCGGGCGAATTCAGGGGAACCTCGATCGCTTCAATCCCCGCCAAAACCAGCGCTTCGCCGATTGCCAGCACCTCGTCTGGTTTCACACCGCGCAAAATGGCGATGAGATCGCGTTTAAGCTTGGGCCATGGATTGCTGGCGCTTGTCATAGACGGTGTCCCTGTTGACTGGGCCAGACGGTGGACGCGGCGACGAACAGTCCCTTGCGAACGGCCTCGTCGGCATCGACGCCGGTAAATTCGATCCGTGCGAGCGCAAGCGCCTTGCCGTAGAGCGCGGCCATGGCGCCGGAAGCAACGAGCGTGACCCTGCCCCGGTGCCTCGATTTTGCACCGGCGATTTCCGCACCAATGAGAAGGCCCGAAAGGCGCGATGCTGCGCCTTCGGGCGAAAGACCTTCAAGCAGCATGGCGGCGCGAATGGCGAAAAGTTCGCCGAGCATGCGTTCTCCCGACAGCATCAGCGCGACGGCTTCAGCAAATTGCGGATGGTCGGCGCTGGCAGAAGTGCCCGCGTCCCTTACCGAGTGGCGCAAGATCGACTGCGATGCGAGGAGAGCGTAAAGCTCACCCGTCAGATAGGTGGAAAAGCGTGTGGCTCTGCCATTTTCAAGTTCGACCCATTTGGAATGCGTGCCGGGCATCGCGACGACGCCGTCTGCGAGATTTCGCGCAAGCATTGCGCCAAGCAACTGGGTCTCCTCGCCGCGCATCACATTCGCCAACCGGCCCGCTTGTGACAGTCCAGGAATGATGCGCACATCACGTTCCGTGCCTTCAACCCTGACAGCCCCCGAGAGGATTGCCTTCAGGTCTGCGGGAACTGCAACGTAGTTGGCCTCGACCCAGCCCTGGCGTGACCCGGCCATGCCGCAGATGATGACCGGCAGGTTCGCGGGTGCGCCAAGGGCCGCAAGGTGTTCCTCAAGTGTTGCTTGAAATCCTCGCGCCCGCGACGCATCGAGACCATCGTTGGAGCGCTTCTCGCCAACGACATTGCCGGCGGCATCGACGAGCCATAGGCGAAACCGGCTCGTTCCCCAATCACTGAGGCCATAGATCGGCTCGCCGCTCATAGGCAGCCGCCATCGACGATCAGTGTCTGGGCCGTCAGCATGCGTGCAGCATCAGAGGCGAGGAACAGGCAAGGACCAACCATGTCGCCGGGCTGAAGCGCCTCGGGAATGGCCTGCCTTGCCATGTGCGCTTGCAGGGCTTCATCGGTGACCCAGTGTTTGCGCTGGCGTTCCGTCATCACCCAGCCGGGGGCAATGGCGTTGACGCGGATATTGTCGGCGCCGAGCCGACCGGCGAGCCCCTTGGTCAGGCCGATGATTCCGGCCTTGGCGGCCGTATAGGACGGCATGTCGCCCTGGTTGATCATGAAGGAGATCGAGGTGAAATTGATGATTGATCCGCCTCCGGCCTGCCGCATGCCGGGCACCACGGCCTGGGCGGCAAAGAATTGCGGGCGCAGATTAATCGCCTGGTTCCTGTCCCAATATTCCTCCGTCACATTATCGATGTCATGTCGATCATCCCAGGCGGCGTTGTTGACGAGAACGGTGACCGGCCCGTTCCTGGCGATTGCCTTGGCAACGGCGTTGCGAAGCGCCTCAATATCGGTAAGGTCCGCTTTCAGATAGAGCGGTCGATTGCCATATGTCTTGTCAAGCGCATCGGCAAGGGCCTCGGATGCTGCTTCGGCAATGTCGATGAAGGCGACACGTGATCCCTGGGCGAGGAAACCCTCGGTCAGCGCGGCGCCGATGCCAGAGCCTCCACCGGTGATCAGTACGGATCGGTCTTTCAGGTCAGGAAAATGAGCGGAAGGCATCATTGCGGGATCTCGCAGAAAGGTTCCACTATTCGGAACAACGTTTGACTATATCGAATTGATATCCTAGGCTGCCCGAAGTCAAGACATGACGCTGATTTGTGGCCGTGGCAACGCAAATTTGTCGAAATGGCCAGCCTTCGAAGTCCTGCCCGGGCGAAAGGGACATAGTGAAAAAACGCCGGCCCATGGCCCCTGCACGCGATACCGGCACCCTTGGCAAGGCGATCGCGGTGCTCGACATCATCGCCACAGCCAGCGAACCCTTGCGCTTTACCGATGTTCTGCGCCTTGCCGATCAACCGCGCGGAACATTACACCGGCAGATCGCGAACCTCATTGAGGAAGGACTGATTACCGTCAACCGCGACCAGTCCTACGGCCTCGGTCTTCGCCTCTTGCAATTTGCATCACGAACCTGGGCAAGCAACGCGTTTCGCGCCATCGCCGAGCCGCATATCCGCACGTTGCATGAGGCGACAGGCGAGACGGTGCACCTTGGCGTGCTGCACGGGACCGACGTCGTCTATCTCGACAAGATTGAAAGCCGGCAAAATATCCGCCTCGTTTCGCAGATCGGCAATACAGCGCCTGCCTGGTGCACCGGGGTCGGCAAGGCTGCACTTTCGGCATTGGCCGATCCGGATCTGCGCGCACTTATTGCGGAAATCCGTTTCACCCGCTTCACGCCGCATACCATCACCGATGCGCGCACTTTGCTTTCAGAGATCGCTGCAATCCGCCGTGAGGGTAACGCGTATGATCGCGAGGAACATGAACTTGGAATATGTTGCGTGGCAGCTCCCGTTCGCTCTGCCGACGGACAACTGATCGCCGGAGTGTCGGTAACGGCGCCGGCTTACCGGATAACGCCGGAGTTTTTTTCCTCCTGGGCGGCCATTACCCGCGCGGCTGCAGCTGCGATCATGCGCGACATGGCGATACAGCTGTCGCCGCGCCGCTCCGCCTGACCGGCCAACCTTTCAATTCCTTATGGTAAAGTCAGCCGGACGCGACTCTTCGAGAACAAGCTCGGCATTGGGCAAGTCATTGGCAAGGGCCCGCTGCTGCGCTGATCCGACATTGTGTCCAAAGGCCAGCCAGCGCTGGACAAGGCGGTTTTCAAGTTCGAGCCGATCGACGTCAAGAAACACGGTGACGTCAAAGAGCGAGGCAAGCCGATCCCACGGCGACTGGTCAAGCAGAAGGTAATTGCCTTCCACGAGAAGGATGCGTTGACCAGCCCGCACGATGTCGGCGCCTGCCCTTGCCAGATCAAGTTTGCGATCAAACAGTGGAATGACGACATCATTGCCGATGTCGCGCAGACGCCTCAGCAGCACTTCGAAGCCGGCGCAGTCGAAAGTCGGCGGCGAACCCTTGCGCTTGCGCAGGTTCATCGCATCGAGAATGGCATTGTCGAGGTGAAAACCGTCCATCGGCACAACAATGGCAGCGCCCGGGTCACGGGTATTGATGGCCTGGCAAAGCGCCGCCGAAACTGTCGATTTGCCGGCACCAGGAGCGCCGGCGATGGCAACGATCAGCCGGCTCGTCTTTGCCGCACGGGCCATGAGTTCCGCAACGAGATCTTCAACAGTGATCAGCATGGCCCGCGCCGTCTCCGATCTAGATCAGGCGAGCCACTTGTCATAATCGGAGACGAGCAGATGCAGTGGCGCCTCATCCTCGTCGATCGATGAGAAACGGCCGATCGGCTCGCGGAAGATATTGTCGGTAAGATCGTCGTTGACCGTCGAGACCTCGCCGATCAGAACGTCGCCGCCTTCGCCCCAGAATGCATGCCAGTTGCCGGGCAAAAGCGTAA
>NZ_JBBNAM010000285.1:0-5763 GCF_037994425.1 Phyllobacterium sp. | reverse complement strand
CCTTGAAACGCAAGAGGTCGCCACGGACCTTATGCTCCTGGGCCAATTCGAGGCCTCGCTCGGCGAGCGAGAGGGCTGCTTCCTTGCGGTGCCCCGCGCGCGCGTCCAGCGCAGCCGCAAGGAAGGCGCGGGCCGCTCCGTCATCATTGGCGGCGGCCAGATGTTCGGCATAGAGCACCGCGTCGAGCCCCTTGAACCATTCCGCTGCCTTGCGGTGCAGGGCCCGGCGGTCGTCGCGCAGAATGGTGCGAACGACAGCGTCGCGGATCAGCGCATGCGCGAAAAGGTATCCCTCCCTGATCGGCCGGATCAGAGATGCCTCCATGAGCGCCTTTTCGTCATAGACCTCGATTTGCGCCACCGCAGTCACCGCGCTCATTGAGAATCGCTGGCCGAGAATGGCGGCGGTCTGGAGCACCCGGCGATCGACAAGCGAAAGGCGGTCGAGCCGCGCCTGGATGATGCTCTGGATGGACCCGGGCACAGTGTCGTGACCTTGCTCACGCGCATGGCGCAGGAGCTGGTCGAGGAAGAGCGGATTGCCCTCTGCGCGGGCGACGCATTCGCGGATCACTTCCTCGGTCGGATGATGGATGGCGCGCGCAAGGCGCAGAGTATCGGCGGCGCTGAGTGGTGTGAGGTCGATCCGACGGAAGCCGGCATCGCGGATGCATTCGCGCCAGTCGTTATCGAGCGGATAACCCTCGGTACGCGCAGTCATGGCAAGCAGGATCGGCGCCTCTGCCGTTTCGGACGCTAGGAATGCGAGCTGGCTCAGGGTCTCCCGCTCTGCCCAGTGTATGTCCTCCACGATCAGCAGGAGTGGCTGCTGCGCGGCGCGGCCGCGCAGCAGCCGCCGCAGCATGTTGCGGTGCCCCTCCTGGCGGGCGGCATCACTCATCGCGTCATTCACCAGCCTGCCTGTACGGTCGAGCGGCGCACCGAGGAAGACGGTCAGGAACATCGCCGAAGGCTCGTCGAGAATGTCGTGCGCCTTAAGCTGCTCCACGATTGCGCAAACCGCGGACGGTTCGGCGCGCTCGCCAAGGCCGCACAGGCCGCCAACCAGCGCACGGATGGGGTCTTGGGCCTCGCCGAGGCCGAAGTCCAGCACCAGAACCTTGTATGCCTCAAACCCCTTCGCCGCCGCGACCTGCGCGACTTCGTCGACGAGCCGCGACTTGCCGAGACCGGCCTCTGCGACGATGGCGACGGTTTCGCCCCGCCGGCTTGCCAGGCAGTCGCGCAGAGCTTGGCTCAGCGCCGCCATCTCGACCGTCCGTCCGATCAAAGGGCGATCAAGCGGCTGCTCGCGGAATCCGATAAGGCGGTAGACCGGTATCGGCTGATCGAAGCCCTTGACGGAGAGCGCATCCAGCGCGTCACAGTCGATCCGTTCGCCGAGGGCGTTGTGGATCCGTGCTGTGATGAGCGTCTCTTCGCCATTTGCGTGGTCGGCAAGCCGGGAGGCGAGGTTGACCGAGTCGCCCGTAAGCGTGAAGTCCTGATCCCTCAAGGCGCCCTGACCCTGGGACATAAACAGAACATTGCCGGCTGCGACGCCTATGTGCACGGTGAGCTCGCGCCCGAAGCGCAGCGAGATCTCTTTCATCGCGCGATGCATTTCCAGCGAGGCGCGTAACGCCCGTTCGGCGTCGTTGCCATACGACACCGGGGCACCGAATACGGCCATCTCGCAGTCGCCGATGTGACGGTCGACCGTCCCGCCCATGCGTTTCACGATCGCGTCGAACCTGTCGTAGATGGCCGCAAGAAGGCTGTGCATGTCCTCGGTGTCGAGCTCATGGGAGAGCCTCGTGTAGCCAGTCAGGTCGGCAAAAACGGTTGTGACCTCGCGGCGCTCAGCGCCCGAAGCCTGCTCCGTTCCGCCAACCGGTCCATCGACGGGCGGCGGGTCCGGGCCGGCCGTCGTTGCAGGCGCGGAAATTCTTGAGGCAGTATCCGCCCCACTTGCCGCAATCGCCGTGAGGATCTTCTTGCGGTGCCCAAGCGAGATGATCCCGATCTCCTTCAGATCGTCGGAGGTCAATTCGCCAAGCAGTTCGGAGTCGATGTCGTTCTCTTCAAAGAGTGCGAGGTAGTTCTCAAGCCCTAAGTCCGATAGTATTTTACTCAAGACTCGCATAAAAATACTCCCCCGACCAGAAAACTATTTGTCGCCAATATGGTTTTCTCTTAGGTTATTCTGCACCGTCCTTGCGGCGGCGACAAGGATAAAGCGATCGTTCGACCCGCGAAAACCAACGCAAGGGGCCGATCCGCGACATCCCCTGCAGTTGGCCGGCAAGCGTCAAAAGGGAGTTCTCGGATGATCCGTTCCCCGATCGTCAGCTGTGTCCTTGCTCTGTGGGTCTTCCTCCTTGTGCCGGCCGCTGGATCCGGCGCTGATTGCGCCTCCTGTCCAACAGTTACCCTTCGGACCAGAGATCGCCCCGATGGCCTAGACGGACGCGTCGCCGAAGCTGTCCTTGAAGGTTCTGGAAAAGACGATCAGCGGGCCGGAACGAACCCTGCCGTTGCGGCCGGCGCGGCGGACGGAGTGATCTACCTCGTGGAGGAGGAAGGCTGGCGGCGCCTTCTGTCCGCACGCGAAAACCGCGACTATTTCATGCTCGACTCCTATGTCGAGAGCGAGAAGTTCCTCACCTTCTGCTCCATCGCCAGCATGGCTGCCGTATTGAACAGCCTCGGCATCCCGCGCCCTCTCGATCCGACGCGCTACCCCTATCCTTACTTCACGCAGGACAACATCTTCGTCCTCGCTAACGAGCAGGTGAAGAGCTTCGAGGCGGTGGTAACCGACGGTCTCACACTGGCTGAGATCGGGCAGTTCTTCAGCAATCTCGGCGTGACCCCTCGTGTACATTTTGCTGAGGAGACGGGCCTCGACGCTATGCGGACGGCGATTATCGCGGGACTGGCCGCCTACAATACGCGGGTTATCGTCAACTACGACCGCTCGGTTCTTGGTCAAAGCGGCGCGGGCCATGTGTCACCGATCGGCGCCTATGACGAGCCCACTGACAGCGTCCTCGTGCTTGACGTGGCGCGTTACAAATATCCGCCCGCCTGGGTACCGATGCAATTGATGTACCGGGCGATGCTGGCTGTCGATGGAGGCTCGGGCCGCTCGCGCGGGATCGTCCTCGTCCAACCCGCAGGTGCAACTCACCGCTAGTGTTGTGGAATGAACGGACAGATTCCATTGTCTGGCAAATATGCGAGTCAGGGTCGATTGACACCGACAAGAGGCTCTTGCTGTCGCCTGAGGATCGGGTGCGGTTGGAAGGTTGGGTGGCGCACCAACGCCCATCTCATCGCCAATAAAAAGGGGATTGGAGATCACGGAACCATCCGATGAGCTGTTCGAATTGCATGGAACCGTTCAAGCGAATGGAACCCAGGCAGGTAAACCAGATTGCAAGTGAAACATGATGGGCGAGGCCGTGGCACCACTTTAGGGGACTCTGAACTTAAGTTCAGAGCTGGTAGTTGAGAGACCGGGGCTCGGTACTCGTCGCTCTATGGCGCACCGCCGATGGGCGGTGAAGGGTGGGGGACACTTCGCACATTGCTTCGCAAATCGATATCCTCCATGCATGACGCGGTCAGTTTGTCGAACAGGTCTTTCTCCATCTTCGGTAATTAATGAGCATATCTCCTCAACAGCGCCTCTCGAAAACGGCTCTCAGGTTCGCATGACTGCCAAGCGCTTCAAGCGGGAACCTCGATCGCTTCGGCAATAACCTGTCATTCCTATCTCGTTTGCCATTTGCACCAGTGCATCTTCATGGCGGTGTCGAAGCCAAAAGTGCCATACCTTCGCCGCCAGCCTATAGCACCTTAATCGTAAGAATGCGGCCGATCACGCCTCGCTGATGCACTTAATTTGAGAATGACGTCGCTGGATTCTCAAATTATCAGCAATGCTAAGAAATTCAGACGCCGCGTGGCGCGTGAAGCTATCTACCTGAAACTGCGGCGTGACAACTCCCGCAGGAGTTGATCGATGTGGCCGTCATCCTCAATGCCATGCGTGCCCTCGGCTGAATAGGTAGGAGTTACATTTGATCCAGCGCAATGCCAATGTGCAAATTAGACGCTAGTGATTGAGCTAAGAAGTTATCGCTGCACTTGAAAACATACGCAGCGTCGCTCTTCGCGCGCTTTGGAGGGCCTTCGCGCGCTTTTTTTAGCGGAGGAAACTATGTCATACAAGGATATCATCGTCTACCTGGACGCCAGCGATCTAAGCGAGCCGAGAGTCGAGACTGCGATCAAAATAGCCAAGCAACACAAGGCGAAGTTGATCGGCGTCGACATCAGCACAGCTGTAGCTTTCGAAGGCGAAAGGCGCGAACGGGCGCAAGCTATCGAGGCCACGTTTGAGAAGATGGTTCGGATAGCGGGGCTGGAAGCGGAGTTCCGGGTTGCCGGCACGTCAGCCAAGACTGCCCAGGAACTCTTCTCGCATTGCGCGGATTTCATCGTCACGAGCCAGCCCCATCCGGACAGCGCTCATCTTGCGGCCGCGGCGGTCCCCAAAGACGTGCTGCTCACGTCGGGCGTCCCAATGCTCATCTTGCCAACCGGGTGGGAAGCAAAGGATCCTATCGGGCGGCACATACTCTTGGCGTGGAATTTCAGCCGGGAATCGACACGCGCGCTTCATGACTCAATGCCGCTGCTCATCAACGCCGAGAGTGTCGCGCTTTTTGTCTTCGACAGAAGCTTCAATCCACGCCGTTCCGATGTGCTGGACGTGGTGGCTCACCTCGAACGACATGGGGTAAAAGTCACGGTCGATGGTTGGCGGGACACCGGCGAGGTTGACGCGATCAGTGCGATGTTCGCATGCGTGGATCGCGATGAGGCCGACTTGATCGTCGCTGGAGCCTACGGACATTCACCTTTGGTGGAATCCCTGTTTGGAGGAGCCTCCGAACAACTACTTCATAATATCTCAATGCCGGTGATGATGTCCCATTGATTCTCGCAACAGAGCCCGCCGCGAACCCGACGCAAGCCGCTCCGACGGAACCCAACATACAGCGAGGACGACTCGGATGGGCCGAGCCTATCCGCATCGCCGGTGGACGAGTCATGAAGGACTGTAGCAGCTTTTGTTGGAATCGATGTCGCCAGAGCGCAACGCGATTGCGGTCGCGGAAGGCGAGCGCACGCACGGCTCATGGCTATCTTGACCTGTCAACCGGCGTTCCCGATGTCAGGAGGATAATTCAGCTCGACATGAAGCGGCTGAAACCATCTTCTTTCAGTAATGAGCGTGTGACGCCCCCGAAGACCAGCTCCCTTAATCTGCTGTGACCGTACGCACCTGAGACGACAAGCTCGGCGTCGACGGCGCGGGCAAAGCTCATGAGACTTTGACTTTCGTGCTTGTCTTTGATGATTTCGCTGCGCGCCTTTACGCCATGGCGGCGCAAGAATCCGAGAATTCCATCAACGCTTTCCTGCGTGGAAATGTCAGCATTACAGTCGACGGTCACAACAATCACTTCACTCGCTTTGCGCAACAACGGGAGCGCATCAGCGACGGCGCGTCGCGCTTCTCGTGTATCTTTCCAGGCGACCACAGCTGTGTTCGTGAGAACGCGCGTGGCGCCTTTTGCCGCCACCAATACTGGCCTTCCCGCCCGCAGCACAAGATCGCCAAGATTGATACAACGATCGGGAGTGATCAACACGGAACTGTTGTTGGAACCCGTGACGATCAGATCA
>NZ_JBBNAM010000284.1:0-2349 GCF_037994425.1 Phyllobacterium sp. | reverse complement strand
CCGCGCCGGCCGCTGCAGCCGCAGCCGCGCCAGCCGGTCGTCGCGAAACCATCGGATCGGGGTGTCAGTCATCGGGGGCCTCGGCAAACACAACTTTGTCATGCCCGGGCTCGACCCGGGCATTCAGACGATGTCGAGACCCTCTGGATTGCCGGGTCAAGCCCGGGGATGACACCATAATTCCCGGGTAGATTGCGACGGTTGCCGCGCGGCGGCCAGTGGCGGGGCGATTCCGGCTCTTGTTATCTTTCACCCATCGGGTGTGGAAAAGAGGGCTGCGATGGCAGGGCCACGATTGCCGTTCGAGATCGATGACGCGATCGACGATAGCCTGGTCACGGCGCATGCGGGGGTGCCGCTGCTGATCGAGGCGTTCCGGGTCAGCGGTGCGGCGGCGGAACTCGACCGCGTGGTGGCGATCAAGCAGCGGGCGCGTGGCCTGACCGCGTCGCAGATGGCAGAGAGCCTGTTTGCCCTGTGGGTGGTCGGGGGCGAACGTTGCGAGGATCTCGCCATGCTGCGCGAGGATCGGGCACTGGAAGCGCTGCTCGGGCACGGCTTTCCCGCGCCGCAGACGGCCCGCGACTTTCTCGACGCCTTCGATCAGCCGGCCCTGCCGTTGTGGCAGGGCGAGCGCTCCCAGATCCCCGGCGAGGGCGAGCGACTGCAGGGGCTGGCACAGGTGAACCAGCGGCTCATCGCCTTTCTGCAGGAGCGGCGGCCGCAGACGGTGGCCACCATCGACCTCGACGCGACGATCCTGGAGAGCCGCAAGCGCCAGGCTGAACGGACCTGGGACGGGCGCACCGGCTATCACCCGATGATCGCGGTCTGGGCCGAGCAGGACATCATCCTGGTCGACGAGTTCCGCGCTGGCAATGTGCCGGCCCACGGCGATCATCTGCGCGTGCTCCAGCGAGCGGCCGCGGTGGCGCAAGCGGCCGGCGCCAAACGGCTGCTGGTCCGCTCCGATAGCGCCGCCTATGAGCAGGACACGCTGCGCTGGCTGGACGACAAGAAGCACGGCTACGCCATCAGCGCTGACATGAGCCAGGGGCTGACCGCCGCCATCGCCGCCTTGCCGGCCACCGCCTGGCAAGACGCCGGCGACGAAGCCGACGCGGTACGGCATTGGGCCGAAGTGGCTTACGTCCCCACCGATCGACGCGCCAACCGCGACAGCCCGCCGCCGCCGCGCTACCTGGTGCTGCGCATCACCAAGAAGCAAGGCGTCCTGTTCGCCGACGGCAGCTCCACGCGCCACTACGCCGTCGTCACCAATCTGCCCGACCCTGCCGACGGCTGTGGCCTCGATCTCATCCGCTGGCAGCGCGGCAAGGCCGGCACGGTCGAGCACGCCCATCACGTCCTGACCAACGAACTCGCCGCCGAGGCCTTGCCAGCCGCCAACTTCGCCGCCAACGCTGCCTGGTTCCGCCTCAACGTGCTGCTCTACAACCTGCTCTCCGCCTTCAAGCGCACTGCCCTGCCCGAAGACCTGCACAACGCCCGGCCCAAGCGCCTGCGCTTTGTCCTGCTCGACGGCATCGGCAAGGTCGTCCGCCACGCCCGCGAGACCCTGCTCCGCTTCTCCCAGGCACCGCGCCGGCAACTCGCCGACCGGGCTCGCCTCGCCCTCGCCGTCGGGCCGCCCGCACTCGCCCCCTGCGCCGCCTGACCACCAGCCCTCGCCACTCCGGCCCTCAGCACCGCCGCCCAGCGGCATGCCCGCCGACACCCGCCTGACGTGCAGATCTCCAAAACTGGACTCGCTCGACGAGCATCTAGCGCCAAAGATCCCCCGGCTTCCACCACCGCTCCCCAACTCTGCCCCTTCCCGACCGCACTTCCAGCCTTAGTCGGGGATTTGGATGACAGACAGAGAGGGCGGAAACCCTCAGTTCACGCTCGGCTGGCCCTCGGCCTCGGAGCGGGCGCGCAGGGCGGCCAGCTGGCGGCGGAACAGCTCGGTGAAGTCGATTGGCTGGATCAAGAGCGGCGGGAAGCCGCCGTTGCGGGTCGCCTCGGCGATCACCGACCGGGCGAACGGGAACAGCAGGCGCGGCGCCTCGATCAGCAGCAGCGGCGCCGTCTGCTCCTTGGTCACATTGGCCAGGGCGACCACGCCGCCATAGCTCAGCTCGCACAGGAAGGTGGCGGCGTCGCCGGTCTTGGCCTCGGCCTTGATGTGCAGCACCACCTCGAAGGCGTTCTCGGCCAGTTGCTGGGTGCGGACGTCGACATTGACCGTGACCTGCGGCGGCGTCGCCTGCTGGGTCAGGCTGCGCGGCGCGTTCGGGTTCTCGAAGGACAGGTCCTTGACGTATTGCGCCGAGATCTGCAGCGAGG
>NZ_JBBNAM010000283.1:0-3426 GCF_037994425.1 Phyllobacterium sp. | reverse complement strand
GCGAAGAGGAGATGATCTTGCCACATTCCGTTTATCTTTAGGTAAGAGCGGAGCAGTCCTTCTCTCTGAAATCCGGCTTTTTCGAGAAGGCGGATCGATCTTTCATTGCCTGGAATACAAGCTGCTTCCAGGCGGTGCAACCTTACCTTGGTGAAAGCATAGGGTATAAGCAGGCTGATCGCCTCGGACATGAAACCTTGACCGGCGAATGGCGCCCCGATCCAGTAGCCGATCATGCCGTTCTGGCCGACGCCACGCCTGATGTTTCCGATCGTGATCCCGCCGAGCAGTCGCTGGTCGGCATTGCGGAAGAGAAAGAACGGATGCGCAGTGCCCGCTGCTGCCTCGTCGTCGTAATGGCGGATGCGGTGGCGAAAGGCGCCGCGTTCGAGATCATCGACTGCCCAAAGCGGCTCCCAAGGTGCGAGGAACTCACGGCTCTCGGCGCGAAGCGAAGCCCAGGCGCGATAATCGGAAAGTTGCGGCGGGCGCAAATAGACGCGTTTCCCCTGAAGGGGCGGCGCCACGCTTTTGAGGAAAGGCAGGGCGATCATTGCCGCTCCGGATCGCCGTCAGACCGCTATCTTTCTTGAGCTGGACGCTGGGGCTGTCAGCCCATGACGGATATCGGCGAATTTCATCAATGGACCAACCGGGCCAACTGCGGCGACGGTAGGCGTAGTGTCGAGGAACAGGCGTCCGGCAAGGTCTGTCAACCGTTCGACTGTGATCTTCGACAGGCGATCGACCAATTCATCGGTGGATATCGGATTGCCGTAGAGCAGCATCTGGCGCGCAATCTGCCCGGCGCGGCTCGCTGCGCTTTCATGGGACATGAGCAGACTTGCCCGATATTGCGCTCTCGCCCGGTTCAATTCCTCCTGGCTGATGTTCTGGGCGGCAGCATGCAACTCATTGATGATGACCGGGACGAGCTTCTTGAGATGGTTGCGGCCGGTTGCGGCATGGATGCCGAAGACGCCCGTTTCGGAGAAACCCCAATGGAACGCATAGACCGAATAGCAAAGGCCGCGCTTCTCCCGCACTTCCTGGAAGAGCCGCGAAGACATGCCGCCGCCGAGGATCATCGCCAAAAGCTGCGAGGCATAAAAATCGCGTACGTGATAGGCGCGCCCCTCGAAGCCTATGACCACCTGGGCATCCATCAATTCGCGCTGTTCACGGAAATCACCACCCACATAGTGGGATATATCGGGTTCCGCCGCCGTCGACTTCGAACGGAACGAACCAAGCCGCTTTTCCACTTCGCGAACGAACGCGTCGTGCTTGACTGCACCGGTGGCGACAACAACCATACGCTCGGCGCTATATTGTTCATCCATGTAGCGGCGCAAGTCGGCCGATGAGAAGGACTGGACGGTTTCGGGCGTGCCAAGAATAGTGCGTCCTATCGTCTGGTGCTGGAAGGCGGCTTCGGTAAAACGGTCAAACACGACATCGTCAGGTGTGTCGTGCGCAGCGCCGATTTCCTGCATGACGACGTTCTTTTCACGCTCGAGTTCGTCGGCGTCGAATTTTGAACCCGTCATGATGTCGGCGAGAATGTCGATCGCAAGCGGCATGTCATCGCGCAGAACGCGGGAATAGTAGGAGGTGGTCTCCACGCTGGTGGCAGCATTGATTTCACCACCCACGTCCTCGATATCGGCGGCGATCTTCCACGCGGACCGGTTCTCCGTCCCCTTGAATGCCATGTGTTCGAGAAGATGGGCTATGCCATGCTGATTGCTCGCCTCGTTCCGCGATCCTGCCTTGACCCAGATGCCAAGGGCAACACTCTCCACATGCGGCATTGTTTCTGTCGCAATCGTCAAACCGTTGGAGAGGCGACTGATTTCAACGCCCATGCAATGCTCCTTACTTCGCCGCTCTTGAATGCCGGCTCACATACTCTTCCACATTTTTGAGGTCGTTGGGAAGTACCGTGTACTGTTCTTTTCGTTGCATGAGATCACCCAGCCAAAGCGGCAGGTCCGGGTGAACGCCGCTCGCCTCCTTGACGGCATCGGGAAATTTGGCCGGATGAGCCGTGGCAAGAACCACGCTTGGCGCACCGAGACCCAGTGCTTGCCGGGCAACCTTCATGCCAATGGCCGAATGCGGATCAAGAAGGTAGCCGGATTGCTCCAGAACATCAGCTATAATCCTGGCCGTCTCGACAGTGGTTGAGCGGCCCGCGTCAAATTCTGACCGGATGACGGCAAGGGCATTATCGGCGATTGCAAAGCTTCCAGACTGCTTCAAGCTATCCATCAGGCGGCGTACCGCAGCGGCGTCGCGTTCGTGGGCTTCAAAGAGCAGGCGTTCGAAGTTCGAAGAGACCTGAATGTCCATCGACGGCGATGTGGTATGAAGGACGCCGCGCGTTTCATAGTCCCCGGTCGCAAGCGCGCGCACTAGTATATCGTTGTCGTTGGTCGCAACGACGAGGCGATCGATCGGAAGTCCCATCCGCTTTGCTACGTAACCCGCGAAAATATCACCGAAATTGCCGGTGGGCACAGTGAACGAAACGGACCGGTCAGGCGCGCCGAGGCTGAGTGCGGACGTGAAGTAATAGACGATCTGCGGCATGATCCGCGCCCAGTTGATCGAATTGACACCTGAGAGCGAGAGCGCGTCGCGGAAGCCGAGATCGTTGAACATGCCTTTGACGAGCGATTGACAGTCGTCGAAATTGCCCTCGATGGCGAGTGCATGAACGTTGGGCGCGCCCGATGTCGTCATCTGTCGCTGCTGTACGGGCGAGACACGATTGTGCGGGAAAAGGATGAATATGTCCGTACGATCCCGCCCGGCAAAGGCTTCGATGGCCGCACCGCCCGTATCGCCGGACGTAGCGCCGACGATGGTCGCCCGCTCGCCCCGCTTGGCGAGACTATAGTCCATCAGCCGCGCCAGCAGTTGCATGGCCACATCCTTGAACGCGAGCGTCGGACCATGGAAGAGTTCAAGCACGAACTCGTTGTGCCCCGTCTGGACCAACGGGCAGACCGCTTCATGACGGAACGTGGCGTAAGCATCACGCACCATCCGCTCGAAATCGGCCTGGTCGATGTCGCCGGCAATGAAGGGCGTCAGCACATGAATGGCGATCTCGGCGTAGGTCTTGCCGCGCAGCGACCGGATCTCGGCGGCAGAAAATTGTGGAAACTCCTGAGGGAGATAGAGGCCGCCGTCGCGAGCAAGGCCGGCCAGAAGTGCATCGGAAAATCCTAAAACCGGTGCTTCGCCGCGTGTACTAACGTATTTCATCTCAAATATCCCTTGCCTATGGATGCAAACGCGGGCTTGGCAAAAAGCCGCGCAGCCCCGTCGCATTCTCTCCGAACCGTTGATATAGAACACGTTCGTTCGTCAAGGTTCGTTCTACGAGGAAAGTTCAGTTCATGAAGTCAGAAACAC
>NZ_JBBNAM010000282.1:0-21250 GCF_037994425.1 Phyllobacterium sp. | reverse complement strand
CGCATGCGCCGCAGCCTGCGCGGGGTCCTGCACAATCCCGTCCTTGCCGTTCTCTGGGGTCTGATGCTGTCGATCGCGCTGCAGTCGTCGACCGCAGTGAGCCTTCTCGTCGGCTCCTTTGTCGGGTCCGGTATCGTCAGCGGCATCGCCGGCCTGATGGCGGTGCGCGGCGCCGAGGTCGGCTCGGCGCTCGTCGTCAAGATCCTGAGCTTCGACCTGACGCTGCTGGTGCCGCTTTGCCTCGTCGCCGGCACGGTGATCTTCATGTCGACCGAGCGCAGCAACTGGCGGCAGATGGGCCGCATCCTTGTCGGCATCGGACTTCTCGTGCTTTCGCTCGAAATGACCGGTCAGGCAACCGAACCCCTGCGCAACAGCGAACTCCTGCCGGTGATCGTCAGCTATCTCGATACCGATCCGGTCACGGCGTTCCTACTGGCCGCGCTCATGACGTGGCTGTTTCATTCAAGCATTGCCGCGGTTCTTCTGGTCGTTACCTTCGCCTCGCGCGGCCTGATCCAGCCGGAACTCGGCATCGTCATGATCTGCGGCGTCAATCTCGGCTCCTCCTTCATTGCACCGATCCTGACCCGCAACGCCGCACCGAAGGCGCGCATTGTGCCGATGGGCAACCTTTTGATGCGCGGCCTCGGCTCAATCGTCATCCTTATGCTCTATCTCGCCTTCCGGCCGCCCGTCGCCTTCCTCGGTACTACGCCCGCCGATCAGGTGATCAATGGTCACATCCTCTTCAACGTGATCACTCTCCTTGCAGGCGTGCCGCTTTCAACGCTCGTTCTCAAGGCAACCAAGGCAGTCGTGGCGCTGAATACGCCAACCGAGCCACAGCGGCCGCTTGATCATGCCGAACTCAGCGCGCTCGACGACAGCGTGCTCGACACGCCGAGCCTTGCCCTCGCCAATGCGACGCGGGAGACCGTTGGTGTCTGCGAGACCATCGAAATCATGCTGCGCAGCATCATCGACCTATATGAAAACCCCGACCAGGCGCGGATCGACGAACTCTCGGCCCTCGACGACAAGGTCGACCGCAAGCACGCGGCCATCAAGCTCTATCTCGCCAAGCTGACGACGCGGACGCTGTCCGATTACGAGGTGGCGCGGGCGCGTGAGCTTCTCGGCGCCTGCGTCAAGCTCGAGCAGGTCGGCGATATCATCGTGCGCAACATGCTTGCGCTTGTGCAGAAGAAAATGGACCGCAAGCTCAAATTCACCGATGAAGGCTGGCGCGAACTCAGCGATTTCCACGCAAGGGTGCTGACGAATGCGCGCATGGCTTTCAATGTGCTCGTGTCACGCGACCGCGAAACGGCGCATCAGCTGGTGCTTGAAAAAGATCATCTGCGTGACGTCGAAAAGCAGACGAGCGACCGCCATTTCAGCCGACTTCGCGAAGGCACGACCCGCAGTCTCGAGACAAGTTCCATCCATCTCGACACCATCCGCGACCTGAAGCAGATCAACTCGCTGCTTGCCGCTATGGCCTATCCGGTGCTCGAAGAACAGGGGCTGTTGAACACCACACGGTTGCGTGCGCTGCACAGCTGAGCAGATCTTTGTCGCCGAGAAGATCAATAGTCGCGATGAACGTGCGTATTTGAGCCGATGAACGCGCCCATAGCGCTACCGATCAGCAAGCCAAGCAGGATATTGCCCATCATCGCTTCGCCTACGCCTGCACCCACCGACAACCCTGCCAGTATCCCGATAATTGTCGGCCAACGATGTTCTTTCATTATCGCCTCCGTTATTTGCCGAATAACGCAGATGTAGGACGCTGGTTCCAAAGTTATTGCGTCGATCAACTTCATTTGATCTGGTTTTGGAGAATTGCCCGGGGGGCGCTGAAAGCTGGCCGTTATCATTAAAGAACGTGGTGGTGCGAACTTCTCTGCCGGGCAACAAATAGCCGGCAAAATCCTTCCATCAAACGCGCCAGTTCACGGAATTTGTTCGGATTATTGAAGTAATTTCAAACATTTGACTGTGTATATTTATTGATTGAGATTGCCGCCAGCATCCAATGTGGGGAGTTCGGAGATGGCGAATGTCGTGGGTTCAGACAGTGTAGACGTGCTGAAGGGCACGGCGGATGAAGACACCATGTCCGGGCTTGCCGGCAATGATCGGCTGATCGGCAGCGCTGGCGAAGATCACATCGACGGCGGCGAAGGACGCGATACGGTCGATTATCGCGACTCGGAAGGCGCCATCAACGTCAGCCTGGAGATCGAGAGGCAGGCCGTAACGCCTGGGCTCAGTTATTCGAGTGGCGATACGCTGATCGATATCGAGAATGTGATGGGCTCGGCCCATGATGATTCCATCACCGGCAACGCGAAGAACAACGTTTTCACCGGTGGTGCCGGTGCTGACAAATTGTTCGACAATTCTACCACAGACCATGACCGGGCGAGTTACACGACATCGTCCGAAGCAGTTGACGTCGACCTGCGCCGCACAGGACAGCAGTTCGGCGGCGACGCCGAAGGCGACCGTCTGCACGGTATCGAGAACCTCAGCGGCTCCGCATTCAACGATCGCCTGATCGGTGACGCCGGCAACAATGTCATCAATGGCGGCGAAGGCGCCGATTTCATGGACGGCGGCTCGGGTACCGAGGATATCGCCGAATACACAGGTTCCAAGGCGGGTATCGACGTCGATCTCAATCGCATCATCCAGCACGGCGGAGCGGCCGAAGGCGACCAGCTTGTCGGCTTTGAAGGTGTCTACGGTTCGAAGTTCGATGACCATATCGTCGGTGACGCGGGCGATAATTTCCTGACTGGCAATGCCGGTAATGATACCATCATCGGCGGCGGCGGATTCGACCGCATCAATGCAGGCGAAGGCGACGACACAATCGAGATCAGCAGCCTGTCGAAGGTCTCCGGCGGCGAAGGCTTCGACACCCTTATCGTCAACGTCACTGACTATGATAGCTACGAGAACCAGAGCGACGGTTTCAAAGCCGTTTACCAGGCGTGGAACAACGGTAGCATCCAGCTCTCGACCTCCGAATATCCCTATGCATACCCTTCGCACACGAAATATGCGACGGGCATCGAGCGCCTCGAATTCTACGGCAGCAAGCACGGCGATCTCGCCATCGGCACGGATAATGACGACAAGCTGATCGGCAACGGCGGCGATGACTACCTCGTAGGCGGCAGAGGCGCCGATCATATCGAGGGCGGTGCAGGCAACGATACCCTTTATGCTGGCACGCAGGGGCTGCAAGACGAAATCCCCAACGCCGGCGACTATCTCGATGGCGGAAGCGGCAATGACGTGCTCAATGCCAGCAACTCATTCGCATTCATTGATGGCGGCGAAGGCGATGACCTGCTCCGCCTGACCGTGAGCGAGCGCGCCGGCGGCTATATCGACGTGCGAACGACGGGTCTGCAGGGCCAGCATATCTTCAACGTCGAGCACTTCGAGCTCTATGGCGCCCAGGGCGACGATGTCCTTATCGGCGGACGGCATGCGGATCTGCTCGAAGGCGGTGACGGCAACGACCTGCTGCGTGCCGGCTTCAGCAACGATACGTTGCACGGCGGCAATGGCGACGACATGCTTTACGGCGAAGACGGCAGGGACGAACTCACCGGCGGGACAGGCGACGACGTGCTTTCAGGCGGCGCCGGTGCTGATTACTTCATCTTCAACAGCATCACCGGACAGGGCCATGATGTCATCACCGACTTCAACGGAGCCGAAGGCGATATTATCATCGTCCAGCGCGACCTGTCTTCGACCTTCCAATCCTTCGACGACTTCATGCATGCGGCAACGCAGACGGAAAATGGCGTTCTCGTCGATCTCGATGGCGACGGGGCGTCAACATCGAGTATCCTCATTGCCAATGCCTCGCTGGAGGATTTGACGCAGGATAACGTCTACGTTTGATCCCGTCGCGACAATCAAAAAAAGGGCGCTCTAACGGCGCCCTTTTTGCGTCACGCCTCTACCGCCCTGCGCAACGACATGCGTCCATCGTCCTCGACGACAACGTCGAGATGCCGGTAATCGAAGATCATGGCATGCGCCGTTTCAAGAGCGTGCTTGTGGGTTGCCGTGACGACGAGGACATCCGCTCCGGCGGCATCGCCGGCAAGGATGCCGGGCACCGCATCCTCGAACACGAGGCAATCGGCGATGTCGACGCCGAGCTTTTTCGCGCCCATCAGATAGCAGTCCGGGTTCGGCTTGCCGACAGCAACGTCGTCGGCGGCGACGATCGTTGGCGGCAGCGGCACACCCGCGGCCGCAAGGCGGCGCTTGGCAAGATCGAGCGGCGCGGACGTGACGATGGCCCATCGCGCCTGCGGCAAGCGAGCAAGGAATTCGACGGCGCCGTTAAGCGCGAAGATCCCGTCGACGTCGTCCATTTCGGCGCGCGTGATCTTGAATGCCTCGGCTTCCGGATCGACGCCGGGCAGCCCGAGCCGCCGCACCGTATCCACGGCGCGCGCACCGTGCATTGTCGGCAGGAATGTCCGCACATCAATACCGTGGCTCTCCGCCCATTTCGCCCAGACGCGTTCCGCAGCAAGGGTCGAACTGATGAGGGTCCCATCCATGTCGAACAGGAAGGCGGAATAACTCTTTTCGAACACGGCTGTTGCTGGCACTCTGCACGTCCTTTCAGCTGCAATCATTTTGCCTGAGTTTTAGTGCATTTCCTTCATCAATTGCCAGCATCCGGTATCTGCCAATTTGGGAAAGCATCCATGCCTAACGTAGAACAAGTGAAACGGGGACTGCAGGAGGCCGAACTCAAGCTCCTGCATCATCTGCGTGCTGTCCGCCGTGAACATCGCAAGGAAAGGCTGGCCGACCGCGAGCAATTGACCCCCGGACAAAAAATCGCAGACTCTGTCGCAGCGACCATGGGGTCGTGGAAATTCATCATTATCCAGACAACCATTCTGTTCTTTTGGATTATCCTCAACATCACGGCATATGTGCGCAACTGGGACCCCTACCCGTTTATTCTGCTTAACCTGGCACTGTCGTTTCAGGCTGCCTATGCCGCGCCGTTCATCATGATGAGCCAGAACCGGCAACAGGACGTCGACCGCAGGGAGGCCGAGAACGACTACAAGATCAACATCAAGGCAGAACTCGAGATCGAACTCCTGCATGAGAAGATCGAGCTCTTGCATCAGAAGATCGACCAGATGCGCGAGAAGGAAGTGGTGACGCTCGCCGAAACGGTGCAGGAACTGGCCAAACCGCGAGAAGCGCCAGAGAAATCGGACTGACCGGTAGCAGAAACGAAAAGGACCGCTGCGGGAGGAGGTGCAGCGGTCCTGATTGTAAATGTACCGCGGGAGGAGGTGCAGTACATTCCACGTTGGGGTTTCTGGGAGGAGTAGAACCCAACAACCAAAAGATAGCGCAGGCATCGGATATCGCAACGCACAAAATTGCATGTGTGCTATGCAAACTGGCGCATTGACCTTGACTCGACAACCGGCGGGAGAATGTGTGACTCGCCCGGATGCCCCAGAGTAAATCTTCGGAGCGCGCACCACTCTATTTATGGCGTTCCCGCTGCAGCGGTTAAATAGCTAAGAATAGTTGGACAATTCATAACGGACCGATTTGCCCTCATGACAAACATCACAACCATCGCCTCAACCATGACGGCCGCCTTTCTAGGCTCTTTCGTTGAGGTCGTCGAAGCATTCACAATCATTCTCGCGGTCGGCGTGTCGCGCAGTTGGCGGCCAGCCTTCATCGGCACTGCGTTAGCACTCGCGGTGCTTGCCCTGATCGTGGTGGTCCTTGGACCGCTGCTTGGAATGATCCCGGTGGAACTCCTCCAATTCGTCATCGGAACGCTGTTGATTCTGTTCGGAATGCGTTGGTTGCGCAAGGCGATCCTACGCGCGGCCGGCTTCATCGCCCTTCACGATGAGGCTGAGGCCTTTGCCAAGGAGACCGATCAGCTCAAGCGTCAGGCTGCCGAACGCCGCGCCGACTTCATTGCAGGCACCGCGGCTTTCAAGGCGGTCCTGCTCGAAGGCATCGAAGTCGTTTTCATCGTCATTGCGGTCGGCGCGGGTCGTGGCATGCTCGGCTATGCCGCGCTTGGCGCCGCCGCTGCCTGCCTGCTGGTTTTGGCGATCGGCGTCGCGGTGCACAAGCCGCTGGCGCAGGTTCCTGAAAACACCTTGAAGTTTGTGGTTGGCCTGCTCCTGACAGCGTTTGGCGTCTACTGGACTGGAGAGGGTCTTGGCGCCCACTGGCCAGGGGCCGACCTTTCCCTGATCGCCATCTTCGTCATTCTCGCAATATTCTCGTTGGCGGCCGTGCGATTTCTGCGCGGGTACCACCACATCCATTTGAAAGAAGTTTCCCGATGAGTTTTCTTGCGACCGCATTCAAGGAATTGACTGGCATGCCCTCGCCCTCCTGTCGATTCTTCTTATCGCCTTCATAACCGTTGCCGTTGAGTTTGCGGGACTGCCTGGCTTGGCCGGGGGACTCCTGCTCCTTGGCGGATGCATCCTCATTCTGTTGGAGAGCACGTGGCGCGCCGTACGGGGCAAGCGGCGCTGATCGTGATTGCGCAGGCGGACTTACGGATCTGTAAGAACCAGGCAAAGGCGCGGTAAGATCCTTTCGGTCAGGCTCGCTCGTGTCAATCAAGGAGTGAGTTCATGAAAATATACCCTATCGCGGCGCTTGCATTGCTCGCACTTTCTGCTGCACCTGCGGCCTATGCCAAGAATACGAACGGCACGATCACGGCGATCGACATCAAAGCCGATACGGTAACGCTCGACAACGGCAGTACACTGCATCTTCCGGAAAGCATCGAGGTGGAAACGCTAAAAGTGGGCGAACACGTCCAAGTAAGTTATTCTACCGGTGCATCAGGAACCGAGACCGTCAAATCCATTCGCGCGATAAAATAAAACATGCGGGCGACGGGCTGGTCAACAGCCCGTCGTCAAAGCGGGACTGCGCGAACTGAAACGTCCACATGCATGTCGATCGGGTCATCCACTTTCCCGACAAATCCCCCTGAAATCGGAATGGCCTGTGATGCCTCCCGGCTTACGCCGACGCGAATGAGGTTGGCTCCTCCGACAAGGCCGTTCGTCGGATCATACTCGACCCAGCCCGCACCGGGAAGGTAGACGCCGCGCCAGGCGTGCGTACTGCCGCCTCCACGCGCGGCACCCGAGGTGTCGTCGTAGAGGTAGCCGGTTACGAAACGCGTGGCCGAGGCCATAGCTGCGCAGCGCCTCCATCATCAGCACAGCAAAGTCGCGGCAGGTTCCGGAACCGAGCCCGATTGTCTGAGCGGCAGTTTGCGTCCCTTCCTCGTGACGTGCGCCGTAGCGGAATTCCTGTTTGATGGCATGAGTCACGCAGCCAATACGTCGAGCGTGTTCGGGGTGGAGGCCTCGCCGACGATGCGCCTCGCCCAGGTACCCACACTTCCGTGCGGATCCGATGTGCGCTGCTCGGCAAGGTGCAATAGATCAGGAATTTCGGCAGTTGCGTACACAAACGGGAAAACCTCGGCCGCCGTATCAAGGATGTAACGAGGCAATGGCTGGCCGTCGGGATGATGTGTGAGGTCGAGGGTCGAAACGATCCTCAGGCGGTCGGTCGCAAGCGTTTCCGGCCAATCCAGGAAACAGATCGAATTATCGAACATGTCATGCTTCCAATGGATAGATGCCGGTTCCGGTTCGACGACTAGATCAGCACGGTGCAAGCGAAGGTCATGGCTGTCATCCGGCCGCAGCATCAGCCAGTGACGCAGCAGCCCGACCGGGTTGCGATAAGTGTACTCGGTGGTATGTACGATATTGATCCGGGCCATTACTGCCCCCTAATCACCAGCACATTCCTTACACCCGGCCAAGATGTTTTGCGAGAGCGTGGCCGAGTAACCTAAACCTCACCCTAACGTCGACTGGCATCCCTGACGATGCACTGGCGGCCAGCCAATTGCCTCGTCCTGAAATGCTACAGCGCGTCCCCTGAAAGGGAGCGCACCTTTAATTCGGCCGTCAGTGAAGGTCGCGTGGAACGTGGTCATGCCCACGCCGCCTGAATATTTTGACCACCTCGCCGATTGGCACATCTGGAGATATCAAGGGATCGTAATTTTGCCAGAACTGCAATTCGTAGACGATAGCTCGTTCGCGACGGGCATGAACATTCAGATCGCAGGCGTTGGCTATGATCGATTTCAGTGTGGTGAGATAGTCGCCCAGCGTCGAGTCCGGGTAGTGGTCAGCTGTCAGTTCCAACCAGCCCCCTCTCGGTTCCTCCAACGGTTCAGCGCTCAATAAATAGATCATCAAGTCCAGCGAAGGACTTTCGGGTGGCGGTGCCTCGTTCATTATTGTCTCCCAAGCGTCCCACCCCAACGCTACACTGCTGCACGGAATGATTCTTCGTCAAATTAAATAAAGTACATGAAGCAGGCGCCAGCCTTGGCTGGTGCAGTCGTATCCCCTGCCGCAAAACGCGGAGCACTCCCAGATTGCTCGTCAACAATCCGGGAGACGCCTGATAGTGATAATCCAACGCCGGATCGTTCGATCAGTCAGAAAGTTCCGCGTTGCCTAGAACTTCGATGCGGTCCGCGACACGGCGAATGAGCAATTCCGGCTGCCGCTCGCCTATGGCCACCGGGATCGAGATCGATTGAGACTGGCCGGGCTGAAGCACGGCGGAAAATCTTACGACGGCGTGATCGTTGGGCTCCGAGCCTTCCGCATTTCTCGTATTGACCGTGGTTACGACGTGCCAACCGTCGGCCCGGCTGACCCAAAATGTTATGGCTGACACATTGGGACCGAGCGCGGTTGCTACGCCCTGCCCTTCATTTACCTTCAAATCCTGTTCACTGGCCTGAACCGCTGACGCAGCAATCATGCCATAGAGAATGACACTACCGGCGGTCTTCAATAATCTAGTCATGGCTATGTTCCTTGTGTTTTGTTTCGGATGGGAACCTTAATGTGTATATACACATTAATCGGTGTGCGGTTTTTGCTTTCTTGAGAAAGTTTAAGTCCCGCGCGTCAACTCTAGAAAATCATGCCGCCATTGGGCGGCTCGTTCGGCTCCGACTCGAGCCTCGAATTCCTGTTGGGCCTTCTGCCATAATGGCAAGGCTTCCTCGACCTTGTTCTGGCCGGTAACTGTAAGCGACAATACCAGCTTTCGCGTATCCTGTGCCGCGCGCTCCGTTTTCAGCCAGCCATCCCGCTCCATTGGCTTGATGGCACGCACAAGCGAGGTCCTCTCCAGGACCAATGCATCCGCAAGCTCGCTCATCGTCATACCCTGCGTCTCGCTGAGCAATACGAGGATCGAGAACTGCGTGCTCGTAACATGCGCCGCAGATAGGTGCCGCTCATACAACCGTGTGATGTAGCGCGCCGCCTGCCTCGTTGCGAAGCTGTTGCACGCAACCATGGACGATGACTTAATCATATGCGCAAGGTATGTGTGCATATGCACTTTGTCAAGAGGTGTGTCCGATGTACCCGCTTGAATCGTTCAAAGGCAAACAGCGATCGGCACCAAAAAGCGTCTAGACTGCGCATCCTTTCAGAAACAGATCAGCACACATTCTCGCTCGAGCCACAATTTCCTCACTCTGCGGTGCGGGCTTCTGGCGCAGCATGGTTGCGCGTTGCGGCTCCATGACCATCATTCCGCGCAGCATGCCGCTGGCAGCGTGCGGATCGTCAAGCGCAATACGCCCAAGCCCGACCTGCTCGCGAAGCCAGGCTTCCATCAAGGCATTGGTTTTGACGATCGCACGTTCATAGAACGATGTCGCGATCTCCGGAAACCGATCGGATTCGCCAATGACGAGGCGCATGATGTCAATCGTGTCGTCCGAGAGCGTAAGCATGCCATAGGCTGTCAGCATACGTTCGAGGCCTTTCCTCAAATCTTCGTTCGCATGGGCTTCGGGATTGATAGCCAAGAAGAAGCTGCCAATGCGATCGGATATCATGCAGGCAAACAAATCTGCCTTCGTAGGAAACAGCCGGTACAGGGTTTGGTTGAAACGCCTGCATTCTGCGCGATGGCGCTGATACTCGCGGCGGCGTAGCCACTCTCATGAAACTGCACATTGGCCGCCTCGATGATCAGACCCTTCGTATCGTCATCGCAACGGATTTGCGGCCTACCTCTCGGGCGTTTCTCGATCTTGTGAATTACAACCATGGCCGTTTTCCAAAATATTGTTGACATCACGTTTATACGGCGTATTTTGGAAAACATCAAGTTTCCTAAATAGAGTTTCATCAACCGTAAGGCCGCAGCCAAAGTGACGGCGACCCGGAAATTGGGAGACCACAATGACAAAGCTGCAAGCCTTGAACAGCAACGTCGCCCAACCCGCTGAAGTTGGCCCCACCGCAGACGCCGGGAGCCCGGTCCGTATCGCGGAAGTGCCCCAGTCGCCCGCCGCCAACGAAAAACCAGTCCGCAAGCGGGGCCGCCGTCTGCTGCTCGGCGCAGCCGCGATCGTCCTGATCGCCGCGGGCACCTATTACGGCCACGACTACTGGACGGTCGGGCGCTTCCACGTGGAGACCGACGATGCCTATGTAAAGGCGGACAATAGTGCAGTCGCACCGAAGATTTCGGGCTATATCGCCGAAGTCCTCGTCAAGGACAACGAAACCGTGAAGGCCAGCCAGCCCCTCGCCCGCATCGATGATCGCGACTTCAGGACTGCCTTCGAGCAAGCCAAGGGCGATGTCGCGGCGGCTGAGGCAACAATCGAGGCGAAACAGGCATCCCTTGCCATCCAGCAATCGATCATTGCGGCGGCGCGCGCAACGGTTGACGTCGATCAGGCCAATGAAAAGTTCGCCGAACAGAATGACAGGCGTTACGCAACGCTTGCCACAAGTGGCTATGGCAACATCCAGAATGCTCAGCAGGCCGCATCGCAGATCGCTGCGGCAAAAGCCACCGTCGTTCGCGATAGCGCAGCACTGGATGCTGCAACGAAACAGGTTGAACTACTGAATGCGGAGCTTGCCCAGGCAAAAGCCGCGCTCGTACATGACCTTGCCGTTCAGCACCAGGCCGAACTTAACCTGTCCTACGCCACGATCATGGCGCCCGTCGACGGTGTCGTCGGCAACCGCACATTGCGTGTTGGCCAATACGTTCAGGCCGGCACGCAGCTAATGACGGTTGTTCCAACTGCGTCGGTCTACGTCATTGCCAATTACAAGGAAACGCAGCTGACCGACGTTCGCGCCGGCCAAGCGGTCGATATTGATGTCGATATGTTTCCGGACCGGGTCTATCACGGCCACGTCGATAGCCTCGCTCCCGCGAGCGGCCAGGAGTTTGCTCTGCTGCCGCCCGACAACGCCACCGGTAACTTCACCAAGGTCGTTCAGCGCATTCCCGTGAAGATCGTACTCGATGCCGACAGCGCTGCCGCCGGCGACCTTCGACCGGGCATGTCCGTTCAACCGAGCATAGATACCAAAGCCGACGCTGTTGAGCGTCAGAGCCATTGATGGCCGGCAGGAGGATCGTGTCATGTCCGTCACAACGTTCAACGCTGCTTCGGTGCAGCAACCGCGCGCCAGCACGAAGGAATGGATTGCCGTTCTCGCCGGCATGATCGGCGCGTTCATGGCGATCCTCAACATACAGATCACCAATGCGTCGCTGCTCGATATCGAAGGCGGCATCGGCACAGGCGTCGACAACGGCGCCTGGATCTCCACATCCTATTTGATCGGTGAGATCGTCGTCATCCCGCTCACAGCCTATTTCAGCAGCGTGTTCTCGTTTCGCCGTTACATCCTTGCGAATACAATCCTTTTCCCGCTGTTCTCGATAGCCTGTGCCTTCACCCATGACCTCGGTTCGATGATCGTCATGCGTGGCCTGCAGGGCTTTGCCGGTGGCGTGCTCATTCCAATGGCCTTCACCATGGTGCTGACCAAGCTGCCAAAGGCGCAGCAGCCCGTCGGCCTTGCCCTCTTCGCTCTCTCGGTCACCTTTGCTCCGGCAATTGGTCCGACGATTGGCGGCTATCTCACCGAGAATTATGGCTGGCAGACGATCTTCTTCATCAATGCCATTCCGAGCGCTGTCATGGCAGTGGCACTTGCGGCAACGCTGGACAAAACGCCGATGCAACTCCATCTCCTGAAGGAGGGCGACTGGGCCGGCATATTCACCATGGCAGTTGGATTGTCGGCTCTTCAGACCGTGCTCGAAGAAGGCAACAAGGACGACTGGTTCTCCTCGCCCTTTATCCTCAAGCTCAGCGCAATCGCCGTCGTCTTTTTGGCAACTTTCATATGGATAGAGCTGACCGTTGAAAAACCCTTGGTCAAGCTCAGCCTTCTGAAGCAGCGCAACTTCGCCATCGGTGTGACGGTGAACGTCCTCGTCGGCGTCGCGCTGTTCGGCACGGTCTATATCCTGCCGCAATATCTCGGACAGGTGCAGCGCTACAATGCCGAGCAGATCGGCAACGTGCTCGCCTGGACCGGCCTGCCGCAGTTGCTGCTGATCCCGCTTGTCCCGATGATGATGAAGCGTTTCGATGCCCGTTACATAGGCTTTCTCGGCATCAGCATCTTTGCCGCGAGCTGTTTCATGAATGTCATGCTTTCGCCGGAAAGTGCAGGCGATCAGTTCTGGATTCCGAACATCGTTCGTGCGATCGGGCAGGCACTGGTGCTGACGCCGATCACGGCCATTACCACGGCCGGTATCGCCGCCGCCGACGCTGCTGCCGCATCGGGTTTGACGAACATGCTGCGCAATCTCGGCGGTGCCGTCGGCACAGCAACGTTGGGAACGGTACTGACCAAGCGCGAACAGTTCCACTCGAATATTATCGGGCAGTCCGTCACCTTGGCGCGAGATGAAGTCCACCAGCGCCTCGACCAGCTGACCGGCTATTTCGTGGCACATGGAGTTTCGGATCACGCACTTGCCGCCCAACAGGCTGTCGTCGCCCTTGGACGCCTCGTAAAGCGCCAGGCGCTGATCATGGGTTTCAGCGATACCTTTGCCGTGATTGGCGTCCTGCTCGCGCTTGCGGCTTTCGCCCTGTTGTTCGCCGAAAAGCCGAAAGCAGCGGGCGGGGCTGGCGCCCATTAGTGATGAATCGGCTTCGCCTGAAGCGCTGCCGGCCATATCGGGCGGACGCGCTTCAACGCCTACTGCAGGAGCTGTTTCACGATGGCGCTGGCCTTGCTGAAATCCATCTGGCCAGCGTGTTTTTCCTTCAGCGCATTCATGACTTTGCCCATGTCGCGCAAACCGACCGCCCCGATCTCCTTGATCACCTGCGAACAGGCCTCGCGCATCTCGGTTTCACTCATCTGTATCGGCATGAAGTCGCGAATAATCGCGATCTCACCGCGCTCCTGTTCCGCGAGTTCCTGGCGGCCGCCGTCTTCGTAAAGCTTTGCCGACTCCTCGCGCTGCTTGATCATCTTGGCAAGAATCGCGCTGATCTCGTCGTCCGTCACGGGCTCTTTGCCCGCGCCACGATTGAGAATATCGCGATCCTTGATCGCGGCCATGATCAGGCGCAACGTCGAAACCCGACGTTTGTCCTGCGCCTTCATGGCCGTGTTAAGTGCTTGTGCGATCGTATCGCGCATGTTCATCGTCTCCTTCATGTACGCGCAGCCTAGCCGCTGAGTCGATCGGAAACAATCGTGGTGGATTCCCGCAAAATGCGGAATTCACCAAGAGTTTTCGTCTTCCAATTGACCGAAGGCGTGGCTTTGTCTATGGAATGGGCCTTAGCCAGACTTTTATTGTTGTTGCTGCGGTGGGGAGTATTCCGGCCACCGCGTTCAGCCACGTGATATGGGCGCTTGGACGGCATTCTTCAATGCACCGCAACGACAGCAACGCACGGCCACAACAACGACGCAAGCCCACGCTCAGGAGTGCCGCATGACCGCCTCGATAACCACAGACGACGCCGCGAAGCAAAGTCAGACGACTGCCCCGTGGACCGAGATAAAGCCGACGGCAGTTCTCGTTCTCGCCGATGGAACGGTTATCGAGGGCAAGGGCCTTGGCGCGACAGGAAGCTGCGAAGCGGAAGTATGCTTCAATACGGCGCTCACGGGCTATGAGGAGATTCTCACCGATCCTTCCTATGCAGGTCAGATCGTCACGTTCACGTTTCCGCATATCGGCAACGTCGGCACCAACAAGGAAGACATCGAGGACCTCACTCCTGCCAACCGGGCTGGTGCTGTTGGCGCGATTTTCAAGGCCGACATCACCGCGCCGTCGAGTTACCGCGCTGCCGAAAATCTCGATCATTGGCTGAAGGCTCGCGGCATCATCGCGCTAGCCGGTGTCGATACCCGCGCCCTTACCGTACTCATCCGCGAAAAGGGGATGCCCAACGCGGTGATCGCCCATGATCCAGACGGCAAGTTTGATATTCCCGCGCTCAAATCGCGCGCCGCGGCCTGGCACGGTCTCCTCGACCTTGATCTGGCCAAGGACGTAACCTCCGGGCAGAGTTCGGTCTGGACTGAAAAGCCCTGGGTATGGAATGAAGGCTTTGCCGAACAGTCTGCGCCGGAATTTCACGTAGTCGCCATCGATTACGGCATCAAGCGCAATATCCTTCGGCTCATTGCCGGGCTTGGCGCCAAGGTCACCATTCTTCCGGCGGCGGCAACGGCCGAGGATGTCCTCGCCTACAAACCCGACGGTATCTTCCTCTCCAATGGCCCGGGCGATCCGGCTGCGACGGGAAAATACGCAGTTCCGGCGATCAAGGAATTGATCAAGACCGAGATTCCGGTCTTCGGCATTTGCCTCGGCCACCAGATGCTGGCGCTTGCCCTTGGCGGTGATACGAGGAAGATGCACCAGGGGCACCATGGCGCCAACCATCCCGTACGGGACGATACCACCGGCAAGGTCGAGATAGTCTCGATGAACCACGGGTTCGCGGTCGATACGACCTCACTGCCGGATGGCGTCGAAGAGACCCACGTCTCACTGTTCGATGGCAGCAATTGCGGTTTGCGCGTCGTCGGCCGTCCGATCTTTTCCGTCCAGCACCATCCCGAGGCTTCGCCCGGCCCGCAGGACTCGCACTATCTCTTCCGCCGGTTCTTCAATCTCATCCGCGAGCGCAAGGGCCTCGAGCCCCTGCCGGAACGTGACCAGGCGGCCTAGAGCACTCCATATCCAGTGAGCATTACGGGCACCATCCGGCCCAGTTCCACTGTATCAGCTTGATTGCTGGCGCTCGACTTCGCTGTCGAGCGCTGTTGCCTGCTCCTTGACTAATTGTACCAATTGCTACACAATTTACCTATTGGTACACTAGTAGGAGCCCGCTATGTCCGAGCCACGCCCGCCACTCCCGCCCTTCACTCGAGAAACGGCCATTCAAAAGGTTCGCGCCGCCGAAGACGGCTGGAACAGCCGTAATCCAGAACGCGTCTCGCTCGCTTACACGGTCGACAGCTATTGGCGTAACCGTTCGACTTTCGTTAGTGGTCGTGAAGCCATCGTTGCGTTCTTGACGGCAAAGTGGGTGCGCGAGCTTGACTACCGTCTGATCAAGGAGCTTTGGGCGTTCACCGACAACCGGATTGCCGTTCGCTTCGCTTATGAATACCACGACGATTCCGGCAACTGGTTCCGAGCCTATGGCAACGAGAACTGGGAATTCGATGACAACGGTCTGATGCGCAAGCGCTACGCGTCGATCAATGATTTGCCCATCGAGGAATCGGAGCGGAAGTTCCGCTGGGACAACTCCGGGCCCCGGCCGGCGGACCATCCGGGCCTCACTGATCTAGGTCTTTAGCATATGGCAAAAACCGTCGCAGAACGCGCCGATATCGTCCCGGTTCTCGCTGAGATTTTCCGCGAACACGGATACGAGGGTGCAAGTCTCGCCACCATCGGCGACCGCACCGGCCTTGGCAAAGGAAGCCTCTACCACTTCTTTCCAGGCGGCAAAGAGGAAATGGCGGCGGCAGTCCTCGCCGAGATCGATGCATGGTTCGAGGCAAACATATATCGGCCGCTGCGGGAAGCCACCGAACCCCGCGCGGCCGTTGAAGCGATGTGCCACAGTGTAACCGAGTACTTTCATTCCGGCCGCCGTGTGTGCCTCGTCGGCGCCTTTGCCCTCGACAATGTCCGAGATCGCTTTGCCAACTGCATCAAGGATTACTTTGCCGATTGGCAAGAGTCTTTGGCGCAGGCGCTTCTTCGGAGTGGCCGGAATGCAGACGACGCGGCTGATCTCGCGGAGGAATCCGTATCCAGCATTCAGGGTGCGCTTGTGCTCGCTAGGGCGCTCGGAGATGCATCGGTGTTCGAGCGCGCGATGGACCGGATCGAACGAAGGCTGCTCGCTTGAGTTATTGCGCTTCGTTGCGCGCAAGCGCACCCGGGACGAGCGCACCGTCCTTCGCCGGCGCCGGCTTCTCAACGCGCAGGATGAAGACGACGAGACCCACAAGCACGAACAAGCCGCCGAGTGCATAGGCAGCCCCGGCAAAAGTGACCGGAGCGTTAGCCGACGTAAACATCGCGAAAATCTGGGTGAAGATCAGTGGCCCGACAATATTGGTGATGCTGAAAAGGCTGGTCATCGCTCCCTGAAGTTCACCCTGTTCGGATGCCGGCACTTTCGCTGACGCGATACTGCGCATAGCGGGATCGGCCATGCCCTCGAGGTAGGTCGCTATAATCACCGCATAGACCATCCAGCCCTGCCAGGCGCCCGCATAGCCGAAGAAACCAAGCATGGCGAAGGCAAGGCCGATCGCGGCAGTCCGCCATTCGCCAAACCGCACCACGGCACGCGGCAACACCAGGCCCATGACAATGGCGCTGCAGAGACCGTACACGCCAAGCGAAAGTCCAATATCGCTCTCACTCCAGCCATAGCGGTAGCTCCCGACATAGGACCAGACGGATGGGTAGGCCATATGGCCGAGCGTGAGCATGAAGAAAACGAGCCCAATGGGCAGAATCCCTTTGTGCCTGCGCATCTGCTTCAGCGCGCCGACCGGATTCGCGCGCTTCCACTCAAACGTCCGACGGTCTTTGGCCGCAAGTGTTTCGGGCAGGATGAACCAGGCAACGACAAAATTGACAAAGGAAATGGCGGCGGCACCAAAGAAGGGAACGCGTGGGCCAAACTCACCGAGAAAGCCGCCAATGATAGGCCCGAGTATGAAGCCGATACCAAAGGCAATGCCGAGCAGACCAAAATTCCGCGCGCGGTTCTCGTCCGTGCTGACATCTGCAATATAGGCTGAAGCAGTCGCGTAGCTTCCCCCGCTTATACCTGCAAGGATCCGTCCGAGCAACAGGATGGCGAAATTGGGAGCGAGCGCGCAAATCAGATTGTCGAGCGAAAAGGTGATGATGGATATCAAAAGGATTGGCCGGCGGCCGAACCGGTCGCTCAGATTGCCGATCAGCGGAGCAAAAGCAAACTGCATGCCCGCATAAACGAAGAGCAGCCAGCCGCCATAAATCGCTGCCTGACCGACATCCGAGCCCGTGAGTTCCTCCAGGTATTCGGGAAGGACCGGAATGATGATCCCGATGCCGATAATATCGAGCAGGAGGATCGTAAAGACGAGAACAAGGCCGCGTTTGGCAAGGACCGGGTCAATCATCGGAAAAACTCACAAACAGCATTCACGTCCGCATAAAGGCGGAGGACGCATATTTTCCATCATCAGGCGCGAAACAATTCGTGAACATGAGCAGGAAATGTATAAAAACGCCACCGAATTGTGACTTTTGGCGGAATTGCTCCTGACATCTCCTGCCAGAGCAAATGGGAGGATCAGGCCGAAACAACAAAGCGCGATCCAGGACCGAGCTAACGGACGTAGCGCGTCGGTACTGCCGTGGTGGCCTTCAGGATTTCCATCGATACCGAGGCAGAAATGTCGAAGAATTCAACCTTTTCGACCAGTGTCTTGTAGATGCCGTCATAGGCTTCGACGCGGGGCAGCACCAGCTTGAGAATATAGTCGATCGTGCCGGTCATGCGATGCACCTCGACAATTTCTGGAATGTCGTTGATCGCCTTGCGAAACTGCTCAAGCCATTCGGCGGAATGGCGCGCAGTACGGACAATTACAAACATCGTTGTAGGCAGTCCCATCAGCGGCCGATCGAGAAGGACGACCCGGCGCGCGATGAAGCCCTCCTCTTCCAGGCGCTGGATACGGCGCGAGCAAGCCGAGATCGAGAGGTTCACCCGTTCGGCGAGGTCGGATATGGCGAGCGACGCATCATTCTGCAGCAAATCGAGGATTTTCCGGTCACGATCGTCGAACATGTCCAACCTTTCGCCGATAATTTGTCCTATTACTGAAATTTACGCCATTTTTTTGCGTAGACGCAACCAACAAATGCAAACTTCGCGGGCCTTTTGCGCGAGCTCGCGGCTATGCTTGTGTGAAGTCAACGAGCACGGGGTTACAATGCGCACTATTGGATTGATCGGCGGCATGAGCTGGGAAAGCACCGCTGTATATTATCGCCAGATTAACGAAATCGTACGCACGCGTCTTGGCGGACTCTGCTCAGCCAAGATCGCAATGCAATCGCTCGATTTTTCCGAAGTCGTTGCCCTGCAGAAGAGCAACCGCTGGGATGACGCTGCTGCGCTCCTCTCCGGTGCTGCTCAGCGCCTCGAAGCTGCCGGCGCCGACTGCGTTCTCATTTGCACCAACACTATGCACCTCGTCGCCGAGCCTGTCGCCGCATCGATCGGTGTGCCGCTTATTGATATCAGGACCGAAACCGCGACAACTCTGGCCGCCGCAGGCAAGAGGCGTCCGCTGCTTCTCGCCACCCGCTACACGATGGAACACGGCTTCTATGCCGATTTCATGCGCGATCAGTTCGGCATCGACGTCATGGTCCCGAACGAGATCGATCGCGCCAAGGTTCACTCTGTAATCTTCGATGAACTGTGCTGCGGTATCGTCAGGGACGACTCCCGCCACGCCCTTGAAAAGATCGTACAGCGTGGCAAGGAAGCCGGCGCCGACAGCGTCATTCTCGGCTGCACGGAAATTTGCCTGTCTTTGACCGACGACAATCTGGCGCTGCCAGTTTTCGACTCGACGACGATCCACTCCGCTGCGGCCGTTGCCCATGCGCTGGGCCTGAATCAGATCAGCGATCAAGCAGCCGTCTAACCGTTTCTGGGCGCCTTCTCGTCACAGGGACGCGCCCAGCACATCAAATCTTGCTGTTGAATGTATCGCAGCTGTCGAGTTTGCCGCTGTCGAAGCCGCGCTTGAACCAGGTCATGCGCTGCTGTGACGTGCCGTGGTTGAAACTCTCCGGTACGACGTAGCCCTGCATTTTCCGCTGCAGCGTATCGTCGCCGATCTTCTGTGCCGCATTCAATGCTTCTTCCAGATCACCAGCTTCGAGAATGCCCTTCTGCTGGGTGAAATGACCCCAGATGCCGGCAAAGCAATCGGCCTGAAGCTCCACCCGAACGGACATCGCATTCGCATCCGCCTCGCTCATGTTCTGGCGCATCTGGTTGAACTTCGGCAGAACGCCGATCAGGTTTTGCACATGATGACCGACTTCGTGGGCAAGCACATAAGCCTGGGCGAAATCGCCCGAAGCGCCGAATTTCTTGTCGAGCTCGTTATAGAAACTCAAATCGATGTAGAGCTTGCGGTCGCCGGGACAGTAGAACGGCCCGGAAGCAGCGCTCGCAAAACCGCAGGCAGACCGCACCTGGCCGTTGAACAGGACCATCGTCGGGGCGGGATAGGTCTGGCCCTCAGCCTGGAAAATGCCGCTCCAGACATCCTCCGTCTCGGCGAGGACGGTTCGGACGAACTGCGTCATCTCGTCATTGTTCTTGACCGAGGAATCGCCCGATGGCGACTGGGTCTGGGTCGGCGTGATTGAGCCACCATCACTACCCGAATCGACCAAGATCTGCATCGGATCGATGTTGGTGCAGAATTTCAGGAAAAGGAAAATCGCCGCGAGAATGACGATGCCGGACAGGCCGCCACCACGCGCCGTGCTGAAGCCACCACCCGTCGGCAGGCGGAACCCGCCGCGTCCGATACCACCGGGAAAGCCACCGTCGCCTTCGCCGCGTTGATCTTCAACATTGTCACTTTGCCTGCGGCCCTGCCAACGCATTTCCCATCTCCCCAACACAAGCCGATCAGCCGGCCGATACGCTGCACTATCAACAGTATAGTGCGATATTTGTTTCACGCACGCCGCTATTTTTCAACGCGAGGGCAAGGGCGACACATAATCTACCTTCGTGGCGGATCGATGCAGCTAATGGACCGAGGGGCAAATAACGCAGAAATTGCGGCGAAAAAGCATGAATCAGCGCGTTTTTGGGGTTACGTAATGCAATTCCTTTGCCTATAAGGCAGCCTTAGCCTCGCATCTGGAACTTAAGTGTCTGCCCGTACGGTCGAAACCCGTGCGGTTTTTTGTGCAGCACGCTGTGGATAGGAATCGACCATGCCAAAACGCACCGACATCAAATCTATTCTGATCATCGGCGCTGGCCCGATCATCATCGGTCAGGCATGCGAATTCGACTATTCCGGCACCCAGGCCTGCAAGGCGCTGAAGGAAGAGGGATATCGGGTCATCCTCGTCAACTCCAATCCGGCGACCATCATGACCGATCCGGAGCTTGCCGACGCTACTTATATCGAACCGATCACGCCAGAAGTTGTCGCCAAGATCATCGCCAAGGAACGTCCGGACGCGCTCCTGCCCACCATGGGCGGCCAGACCGCGCTCAATACCGCACTGTCGCTGCGCCGCATGGGTGTGCTTGACCGCTATAATGTCGAGATGATCGGCGCGAATGCCGCTGCCATCGACAAGGCTGAGGACCGGGCACTCTTCCGCGAGGCCATGGGAAAGATCGGCCTTGAGACGCCGCTCTCGATGCTGGCAAATGCCACCGATGTCAAGGATCACGATCGCCGGCTGCACCAGGAACAGCGGGAGGCGGTGAAAGCCAAATACTCAGGCCCGGAACTCGACGCGGCACTCGACAAACTCGAGACCGAATGGCAACTCGGCGAAGGTGACCGCAAGCAGCGCTATGTATCGCATGCGCTTGGTATGGCTGGCGCGGCGCTCGATCATGTGGGGCTTCCGGCGATCATCCGCCCATCCTTCACCA